>CAINDZ010000759.1 GCA_903847545.1 uncultured bacterium
GGACAGCCTGGTCGGCGACGTGACGCTGGATGAAAAGGGCGCGAACGTGAAGGGCGTCCGCGGCCTGCTCAACGGCCACCCGGTCACCGTCGACGGGCGGCGGGGCTGGGACAAGACGCTGGACCTGGCGGTCGGCGCCCGCGGCGTCAGCGCCATCGAGATCGAGAAGCTGGTACGCCAGCGCCTGGGCTTCAAGGCCCAGGGCGACGTCGACGCGACACTCGTCGCGAACCCGGACACCCTGGTCTACCAGGGAGCGTTCACGGGCACCCTCGAGGGCTTCGACGTGTCGGGCATGTCCTGCCGCGCCATCGTGGGCAAGCGCGACGTCTGGCTGGAGGACCTGTCCGGCGACGTCAACGGCGCCACCTTCGACGGACGCGGCCATTTCGACATCTCGACGGCCGATGCCGTCACCTTCGTGCTCGAGGGCGACGCCACGGACGTGAACCTGGCCAACGGCCTTGTGCCGGGCGAGAAGGACCTGCCGCAGACCGCGGGCGCGGGGCGGTTGCGCATCGAGCACACCGACAAGCCGATGTGGACGCGCGTCACCGGCCTGATGCAGGACGGCCGCATCGAGATCATGCCCTACGACACCTGCGACATCGACGTGGAGGCGACGCCGCGCGGCGTCGTGTTCAACCGCGTCGACCTGCGGCACCGCGACCTGCGGGCCGAGCTGTCGGGCGCCGCCGACAGCCTGCGCTTCTTCCAGGGCAACCTCAGCTTCACGGCCGACGACCTGCGCACGCTGCCCGAGGGCTGGCAGTGGCCGGCCCTGCAGGGCCGCGCCGGCGGGCAGGCGACCATCGCCGGTCCCCTCGACGACCTGGGCCTGCACGGCCGCGTCAACGCGCTCGACGTCGAGCTGGGCCCCGCCGACGTCGGCTACCTCGTGGCCGACGTCACGATCGAGGACGCGCTCGGCGAGCCGCGCATCGCCGCGGCGGCCGCCGGCGACGGCATGCGGATGGGCGGGGTGCCGCTGGGCGTGTTCCGGGCCGCCGGCGCGGTGGACCCGGCCGGCGCCGTGCTGGACTCGTTCCTGTGCACGCACGGCGACACGACGGGCCTGCTGCGCCTGAAGGTCGCCTTCTCCGATTCGGTCGACCGCTATGTCGTGGACGAGTTCCGCGTCGACATGGAAGGGACGCGGTGGGCGCTGGACCGGCCGCTCGGCATCGGCGTCGGCGAAGGCTACCTGTCGGTGCGCGACCTGTCCCTGTCGTCGGAACAGGGCGCGGTCACGGGCGGCGGTGTCTTCGACCGCCGGCACCTGGTGGCGGGGGCCCTCCAGCTGCGGCGGTTCGACCTGGGCCTGCTCAACCCGTTCGTCACCGTGCGCGAGCCGCTCACCGGCCGGCTGACGGCCGACGTGGTGCTGGGCGGCGAGCCCGACGCCCCGCAGGTCTCGTTGACGGCCGACCTGGTCGAGGCGCCGTTCGAGATCGCCCGCGTCGACTCGATGCACGTCGAGGCCGTGTACCAGAGCGGGGCCGTCGACATCCACGGGCTCGACCTGCGCACGCCGATGGGGCAGGTCCTGGCCTCGGGCACGGTGTCCAACCCGGGCGTGAAGGTGAAGGACTACTGGAACGGCGCCGCACTCGACCTGAAGCTGCACATCCCCGACGGCGACTGGGCCTTCATGGAGCAGTTCAAGCTGCCGTCGCTCAAGCGCCTGTACGGGCGTTTCGGGGGCGACGTCCGCATCACGGGCACGACCCGGGATCCCCAGGTCGACGGCACGCTGACCAGCGCGCCGTTCAGCCTGCAGTGGCTGCACCTGGACGAGCTGGCCGGCACCGTCCACGCCGACCGCCACCAGATGGTGCTGGGCGACCTGCGCGGCAGGCAGGACAACCTGCGGATGACGGGCCGGCTCGAGGTGCCCATCCTGCTGGACTTCCTCAGCACGCCGACGTCGCCGATGGACGGGCCGTTCCTGCTCGAGGTCGACATCCCGCCCGGATCCGACCTGTCGGGCCTGGTGGCCGGCACGAACGCCTTCGCCGCCTGCAGCGGCACGGGCGAGGGGCACGTGCGCGTGGCCGGGCCTCTGGCGCACCCGCTCTACCAGGGCTCGGCGAAGGTGCGCGGCGCGGGGTTCGTCATCAAGCACCTCGAGGAGGTCTACAGCGACGCGGACGTCGACGCGACGTTCGACGGGGACATCGTGCGACTGTCGAACATCCGCGGCCGCGAGGGGCTCACCGGCACGATCGCCGGCGACGGCACCCTGACCTTCAACGGTCTGACGATGAAGACGTTCGACATCCGGCTGGACCTCGACCGTTTCCTCGTTGCCTCGATCCCCGACCTGCGCGCGCTCGCCTCGGGCAAGGACGGGCACATCACCGGCGTCAAGGTCGGCCCCGACTCGCTGCTGGTGCCGCGCTTCAGCGGCGACCTCGAGGTCGTGCGGGCGCGCTACACCGGCAACTTCGCCGAGACGCCGGGCGCCGTCGACCCGCGTCTGGCCACGGTGGCCCCCGACTGGCTGGCCGACCTGCGGCTGCACGCCGCCCCGCGCGTCGGGCACATCGTCAACCGCGAGATGGAGCTGGACCTCGGCGGCGACCTCGACCTGATCCGCACCGAGGAGGGCCTGCACATGCGCGGCTCCCTCGACGTCAACCGCGGCTCCCTGATCGTCTTCAACAACGCCTTCGAGGTGCAGCGCGGCCGCCTCGACTTCAGTCGCGAGCTGGGCTTCGACCCGCGCCTGGACATCGACGCGCAGACGCGCCACCGGTTGCGCAACGTGTCGACGGGAACCACGCGGATCGAGACGCTCGGCGTGCACGTGACGGGCACCCTGGCCAAGCCCGAGGTGGAGTTCACCAGCGAGCGCGGCTACTCGCGCGAGGCCATCCAGCGCATGCTGCTGGGGCTGGACCCCGAGGCACAGGGCGAGCCCGGCGGCGACACGTCGCGCCTGGCGGCCAGCTCGATCACGGCGGGCCTGAACCTGATCGAGCGCGAGATCGCGCAGGAACTGCAGGTCTTCGACACGTTCGACATCGACCAGATCCAGCGCGCCAACGACACCACGGGCGCCATGGGCCTGGACCCGCTCATCGGCGTGGGCAAGTACATCGGCCAGGACCTGTACCTGAAGTACGCGCAGGGCGTCCGGCAGGACGACCGCGACGTGCTGCTGGAGTACCAGATCAACCAGCACCTGCTGCTGCAGTCGGAGCTGCGCCGCCGCATCGACGAGAACCAGGGCGACGCCACCTACAATCTCGACCTGAAATACCGCTTCGAGTACTGACCCGCACCGCTGGAGCCAAGGCACCGTGGAAGACATCCTGTCCAAGCTGAACGACGCCCAGCGCGGCGCCGTCACCGCCCCTGACGGCCCGGTCCTGGTCGTGGCCGGCGCGGGCTCCGGCAAGACGCGCGTGCTGACCACGCGCATCGCCTGGCTGCTGGCCGAGCGCGGCGTGCATCCGGGCGGCATCCTGGCCTTCACGTTCACCAACCGCGCGGCCCGCGAGATGCGCGAGCGCGTCGCCCAGGGCGTGGGCGAGGGGCGCGCGCCCTACTGGATCGGCACCTTCCACTCGACCGGCCTGCGCATCCTGCGCGCCGACGGCGTGGCCGCGGGCGTGCCGCAC
>CAINDZ010000760.1 GCA_903847545.1 uncultured bacterium
CTCGCTGGTGGGCGACGACGGCGAGGGCGACTTCATCACCGCGCGCTGCCGCGAGGCGGGGCTGGCCGTCGACCACGTCGCGCGCGTCGCCGGCGAGACGACCGCCGTCTACGAGGCCATCCTCGACGCGAACGGCGAGCTGTTCGCCGGCATTTCGGCGATGTCCATCTTCGACCGGCTGACGCCCGCGTTTCTGGCGCCGCACGCCGAGCTCATCGCCACGGCGCCGCTCGTGGTCCTGGACGCCAACCCGCCCGAGGCCACGGCGGCCTGGTTGGCGGCGCTGGCCCGCGACCGCGGCACGCCCGTGTGGCTGGAGCCGACCGCGTTCGACACCTGCGTGCGGCAGCGCGACCATCTGGCCGGCGTGGCGTGGATCTCGCCCAACCTCGAGGAGCTCGAGGCCCTGGCCGGCCACGCCGTCGACACGCCCGCCGACATGGTCGCGGCGGCGCAGGCGCTGCGCGTGCGCGGCGTCGGCGAGGTCTTCGTCACGCGCGGCGAGGGCGGCGTCCTGCACGTGCACGCGGGCGGCGCCGATGCGGTGCAGACGCCCGTGATCGCGGCGCGCGACGTGACCGGCGCCGGCGACGCCTTCGCCGCCGGCACCGCGTACGGCCTGCTGCAGGGCTTGGACTCGACGCGCGCCCTGCGCTGCGGCCTGGCGACCGCGTACCTGACCGTGCAGGTGAGCGCCTCGGTGCACCCGCGGCTGACGCCGGCGCTGCTCGAGGCGACGGTCGCCGCCTGCTTCCCCTGAACCCGCACGCGCCGCGCGCGACGAAGCGCCGCGGCCCAACGCACAGGAGCCGGCCATGGCAACGAACTTCCTCAAGGGCTCGCAGGCGATCATCGCGATGGTGCACGTCGGCGCGCTGCCCGGCACGCCGCGCTACGCCGGCTCACTGAAGGCCGTCGTCGCGCGCGCGCGCGAAGAGGCGCTGCGCTACCGCGACGCCGGCGTCGACATGCTCGCCATCGAGAACATGCACGACGTGCCCTACTGCCGCGGCGCCGTGGGCCCCGAGATCACCGCCGCCATGGCCGTCGTCGGCCACGAGGTGAAGCAGGCCACCGGCCTGCGGTGCGGCATCCAGGTGCTGGCCGGCGCCAACCGCGAGGCGATGGGCGCCGCCGTCGCCGCCGGCCTGGACTTCGTGCGCGCCGAGGGCTACGTCTTCGCGCACGTGGCCGACGAGGGCATCCTCGAGGGCTGCGCCGCCGACCTTCTGCGCTACCGCCGCCAGCTTGGCGCCGACGATGTTCTGGTCGTCACCGACATCAAGAAGAAGCACAGCTCGCACGCCCTGACCGCCGACGTCGACATCGTCGAGACCGCCCACGCCGCCGAGTTCTTCGCCAGCGATGGCGTCATCGTCACCGGCACGGCGACCGGCCACGCGGCCGACCTGGACGAGGTGCGCGCGGTGGCCGCCGCGGTGAAGCTGCCGGTGCTGGTGGGGTCGGGCGTGACGCTCGAGAACGTGCAGGACTGCCTGCAGTGCGCCGATGCGCTGATCGTGGGGTCGTATTTGAAGGAGGGCGGGTCGTGGCAGGGCGCGGTCAGCTTGGAGCGGACGAAGGCGTTCATGGCGCGCGTGAGGGACGTGCGGGGGCGCTAGGGACGGTCGTGCATGGCTGGACCGGATCCTGGCGAACCGGGCCCGATCCTGAAACGCGTCAAGGCCTGCCGTCCGTTCAGCGCAGGAGCACGGCCCGCAGCAAGGCCGGTGACGCATCACCGGAAATACGCACGAAGTACACGCCGCTCGGCATCGCTCGCCCGCCGTCGTCGACACCCTCCCAGTCCAGGCGATGCGTGCCTGCGCCGCAGGTCGCATCCGCCAGAACCGCCATGCGCCGGCCGGCGATGTCAAACACCTCCACCAAGACGCGTCCCTGTGCGGCAATCGCGAACTCAATCGTCGTTCGCGGATTGAACGGATTCGGCGACAGCGAGGCATTGACAAACGAGACGTCCAATGCGCCACCGAGCTTGTCGGCGTCCTGACCGTCACACCCGAAGCCGCGGCGACCGGACTTCGCCGCCGTCGCGTAATCGTCCGTTCGACCTCCCTCGCCGCCGGCAGTTCCACGGTGGCATCGTGGACCTGCAGTCACTGGCCCATCCGCGCAAACAGCGATGCCCGTCGTGGTCATCGCCGTCAGGGACCCGACCGAATCACCGCACGCAAAACCAAGGTCAGCCGCATCGAAGCGAAGCAACAGATCCTGATCGCCGTCGCAGTCCACGTCGCGCACGGAAGTAGGCATCGCTCCCCGGCTGTCCCGGCCATGCCCTTGGCCGGGATTGGACGAGACCAAGGCCCCGACCGCCCCAGCCGGGCCGAAACGCACAGAGGCCGGGTCGATCGTGGTGGCGTCGAAGGCCGCGGTCGAGATGACCGCCACCTCGACGAGACCGTGGGCGCGCAGGCCACACGGCACGCGGTGGCAGGGATCGCCAGGCTCGACGTCGATCGTGGCGACGTGCGTCGGAACGACATCGCCGCGATGCCGCGGCACCACGGCCACGCCGCACCGCGGATTTCCGATCATCAAATTGTCGCCCAACAGCGTCAGCGACGAGCGCTGGATGTCCCACAGGTCATACGGGCCGACGTTCACCAGCGAAGGAATCGTACCTACCCAGCGCGGCTCATCGGGATTGCGGACATCGAGGACCATCACTCCGGCCGACGCGCTGTTCAGGTATGCGTATCCGGAACCGACGGCAACACTTCCGTTCAAGCATGTTCCGGGCGGCACGAAATGCGAGCGCACCTTCGGGTGCGCGGGATCTGACACGTCAACGATCACAAGAGTGCCGCAATCGCCGACCACGTACGCTAGATGATCCTTCAACTTCATCTCATGGACTCGATTGATGGGCAACGTCATGGAGCCAATCCGGCGCGGACCCTGGGAGTTGGTCAGTTCGGCAAGCAGCAGTCGATTCCAGCTTGCAGCGATCAGGGTGCTTCCTTCGAATGCGAGTTCGGCGGGCGAGATCTCGAGCTCAGCGGTCCCCAGCATTTGCGGATGTCGCGGGTCTCCCATCCCCCACCAGGTCACCTGATTCGTTCCATAGAGCACCACGCCGGTGACGGCCACCGTGTCGTGAATGGCCACGCTGTACGGAAAGCGGGGCGTGACGACCGGTCGCGGGAACGCCGGATCGACCATGTCGAAGACGCCGAGGCCTGTCGTGAACAGCAGCGAACCGCGGGCCTCCAGCCAACGCAAGTCGACACCCACAGCCACTTCACCAAGAATTTCGGGGTCATGGGGATCGCTCATGTCAAGGAGCATGAGGGAGCTCTTGTTGCCAGGATTGATCGTGAAATTGCCGATGGCGGCAACGTCGCCAAACTGAGCGGCATTGCCATACGCGCTGAACGACCTCGAGAGGTAATTCACGGGCGCGACCGCCGCGGACACGATGCGTGAATCGACCACCTGCAGGACGCTGCTTCTGGTCGTGACCAGGTAGTACTCGCCCAGCGGCTCGATATCCTGGATGCCGCGAGTGGACTGGCTGCAAGTGATCTCTCGTGGCGCGGACGGCTTGCTCACGTCACAGATAACGAGTCCCCTGTCCCGGTCCCCGAAAGCCAACTTCGTCGACGTCGCCTTCATGTATTCGATCGGATGATAGCCGGACATCGTGGCGACCAAGCGCGGGGTGGTGCTCGAGATGACGTCATAGATCGATATTTCAGAACTTGTGGCAATGAAGGCCATGCCCTCGCTGACGACCGCCATCTGGATGTATTCGGGAAGATTGACATATCCCAGCGCCCGAAAATTCGGGAACGCCGTCGCGTCGCAGATTCGGAGTTGCCGGGACGATACCGTTACCGCGCGATCGCCGAACAGCCCATCTTCCGGCAGTTCGCCGACAAGCATGTCCGTCAGGCGGACGGGACGCGACGGATCGCTGATGTCGAACCTGTGAACGTAGGCGTGGTCTGGAACCAGCAACTGTTGGCGGTACATCATGGGAGGCTTGTCCGCACCGGGACATGCCGCGCTCGAGATCAGTCGCGGACTCCCGGAGCCACCGACATCGTAGATCTCCAGTGCGCTGCCGACGGAGACCAGCATGTCGCCAAACCTGGCCAGGTGTGCGAATACATGGTCGCGGTTGAAATACTCGATGAGTCGAATGTGGAATGGGTCCGAGATGTCGTACCGGCTGAGCCCGCCGAGGTACGCGTTGGTCACCCAGGCATGACTGCCGTCCACGAGCACTTCGGCGCTGTCGACCGAGAAATCAGAGAGCCCCAAGGGGTCGATTGCAGTCCACGCCACAATGGGCTGTGGCGTTGCGTAGTCCACGCAGGTGACCGGCTCGCACTTCGCCACTGCCCGATTCGCGGTGAGGAAGGGCGCCAACAGGAGGGCGGCGCAAATAGCTGCAGCATATCGTCGCATCGCCACAATATCCCTCGCATTGCCATGTGGTTCTTTGTTCCCGCGCCCAATGGACTTGATATGAGCATATCATAAATGCAGTCCTACGGGAAATGAATCGCTACTTCAACTTTCCGACTTGCGCCGGCGCAACTCGCCGCCGACAGCAGAAGTTGTTGCCGCCTCGCCGAGGGTGCCGTTGGACCTGTGCAGGCAAACCGTCATGGCGGGGCGCGGCCCGCCCGCAGCGCGCGAGGTCCCCCGAGGCCGCCCCCCGAAGGAGGGCGGCCTTCGCATCGATCATTCCATGTCAGCGGTAGAGGCTCTTGATCGCGCCCCAGGCCACCGGACGCGAATCCACCGCCTGCTCGTAGCCCACCGTGACCTTGAGCGACGAGATATCGACGTTGCCCCAGGTCATGGCGCCGCCGTTGCCGTCGCCCATGCCGAAGGCCGAGAGGTATGCATAGTTGTGGGTGATGTTGACCGGGTTGCCGTCCAGGTAGCTGGAAAATGCGTAGGTGCTGTAGTTGTAGAACAGCGTCAGGTCGTGCCACTGCACGTCACCGAAATCCGACTTGTTGAGGTAGAACGAGGCGCCGTCGTTGTTGCGCCCGAGGTAGAACTCGAAGGCATAGGTTGTCGGCAGGCTATCGACGATGCGCATGCGCACATCCACCTGCACGGTCGTGGCACCTGCGAGCAGGTTGTTGTACACGGCGTAACCGACGGGGGCGCTGCCCGTGCAGTCGCGGAACTGCAGGATGCCGTTCGCGACCGACCACATGTTGCTGCAGGTACCGCCCAGGGTGAATCCCTGCTGGTCCGGCGTCAGCGCCGTGTTGTAGTTCAGGACCACGGTCTGGGCCTGCGCGCATGCGGCACAAACCAGAAGCAGGAGCACGATCGCGGTGATCTTCATGATGGGATCCTTGGTTGGGTGGGTCCATTCGGCGGTGGACCCTGGGCCGTCTGAGGTATTTCTCTGTCAAAATTTTGTCAGTTTCGCGGAGGGGCATGAAATAGGAATTAGATGCCTGAATCCGAGCAAAATAAAGACATACAGGAGTTGTTGATATTCGATTCGCCTTCAAACTGAAGACGGTCGGCCCGTCTATCTCATTAATTTCCAATCTCCTAAAAGATATCTCTTGTTTTACTCAATATACTGAGTATAATATCTCACCATGATGAGCAAACTAAACGACACTCCCTTCCGCCGCCGGCGGGCCGACGACCTCGCGCAACGCCTGCGCGAGCCAAGGCGCTTCCTCCAGGTCGTCACCGGCGCCCGCCAGGTGGGGAAGACGACGATGGTGGGGCAGGTCATCGACACCCTGGGCCGCCCAGCTCTTTACACCTCGGCCGACGAGCCCACGTTGCGCAACGCCCCCTGGCTGCACGTCCAGTGGGATGACGCTCGCCGGTTGGCGCGCGACAACGAGCCCGACGGCGCGGTCATGGTCGTCGATGAAATCCAGAAGGTGGACGGCTGGGCCGAGGTCACCAAGCGCCTGTGGGACGAGGACACGCGCACGGGGACGCGACTTCAGGTTGTGCTGCTGGGCTCGGCGCCGTTGCTGGTCCAGCGCGGATTGACCGAGAGCCTTGCCGGTCGCTTCGAGACGCTGCACGTGCAGCACTGGTCCTATGGAGAAATGCGCGCGGCGTTCGGCTTGTCGCTCGACGAGTTCCTCTACTTCGGCGCCTATCCCGGCGCCATGGCGCTGCGTCACGACCCCGTACGCTGGCGCCAGTATGTGCTGGACGCGCTGATCGAGACGACGATTTCCCGCGACGTCCTGTTGCTCACGCGCGTCGACAAGCCGGCCCTGCTGCGACGGCTGTTCGACCTCAGCTGCCGGTACTCGGGGCAGATCCTGTCCTACAACAAGATGATCGGACAGCTGCAGGATGCCGGCAACACCACGACCCTGGCCCACTACCTGAACCTGCTGGCAGCTGTCGGCATGGTGCGAGGGCTGGAGAAGTTCGCCGGGGAAGCCGTGCGCCGGCGCGGTTCGAGCCCCAAGCTGCAGGTGCTGAACACGGCCCTGATGACGGCGACCTCGGGCGTGACGCCGGAGGCCGCGCTGGCCGACCGCGAGTTCCGCGGCCGCCTGGTCGAATCCGCGGTGGGCGCCCACCTGGCCAACGCCGCCGCGGCCGGCGAATGTGAGCTGTTCTACTGGAGGGACGGCTCGCGCGAAGTGGACTTCATCGTGCGTCGCGGTCGCGAGATCACGGCCATCGAGGTCAAGAGCGGGCGCGTGCCCGCCGGACCACCCGGCCTGCTGTCCTTCGAGCAATCATTCCGCCCCCGGGGCACGCTGGTGGTCGGCGACGCGCATGTGCCGTTGGAGGATTTCCTGTCGCGGCCGGTGGCGCACTGGCTCATGTGACGGCACTTGCGCCGGCGCAAGTCATCCCACAAGTCATTTCACAATTCATCCCACCTCACTTCCCCGCCGCAAGCCACCCCTTCCTCTCCCCCTCCGGCAATCGCTCGATCGCATACCGCAACATCGTGCGCGGCATCCGCGCCGCATGCTCTTCCAGGAACCCCCGCAACACCGCCTCGTCGCGCTTGCCCACCTCGCGCAGCATCCAGCCGCTCGCCTTGTGGATCAGGTCGTGCCGGTCGCCCAGCAACGCCTCGCTGATCGCCAGCGTCTCCGCGAAGTCCCCCGCGCGGATGAACGCGAGCGTCGAGACGATCGCGATGCGCCGCTCCCACAGGTCGCTCGACTTCGCGAACCTCCGCAGCAGCTTCCGGTCGGCAGGCCGATCCACCAGCCAACCGCCGATGATGACCGGCGCGATCACGTCGACCAGGTCCCAGTTGTTCAGCGTCGCGCGGTGGGCCAGCGTGAAGTCGTAGAGTTCGCGGCGCCGGGCCTCGCCAGCGCGCGCGAACGCATAGGTCAGCACGAGGAAGCCGGTCAGCCGCGCCTCGTGCCAGGGGCTGGCCACCAGCGCCTCGACCTCGGGCAGCGGCAGGTCGCGGAACTCCTTCGCCAGCTTGCGCTGCTCGGGCACCGTCACGCCCAGGAAGCGGTCGCCCTCGCCGTACTGGCCCTTGCCCGTCTTGAAGAACCCGGCCAGCACGGTCGCCTTTTCGGGCGTGGCGGCCGCGCGCAGGCGCTTGAGGATGATGTTCGCCGACATGAACCGCTCCCCGGCTGTGGACACGTTGTGCGCGCCGCATCATAATCGCGAACCGCCGGGGCGCCGCCACACAATTCGCGGCGCGCACCGCCACCGAACCGTCCCGCCCCGCCCGCGAGGTGCCCAGTGGAAGAACGCCGCATCATCGCCGTCGACGAGCGCCTGCCGCTGGCGCGCACGCTGCCCCTGAGCCTGCAGCACCTGTTCGCCATGTTCGGCGCCACGGTGCTGGTGCCGTTCCTGTTCAAGGTCGACCCGTCGGTGTCGCTGCTGATGAACGGCGTCGGCACGCTGGTCTACCTGGTCGTGTGCCGCGGGCGCATCCCGGCCTACCTGGGGTCCAGCTTCGCGTTCATCTCGCCGGTGGTCGCCGTCATGGCCGCCCCCGCGCTGGGCGGCTA
>CAINDZ010000761.1 GCA_903847545.1 uncultured bacterium
CCGGGCCCGCACCGTCGTCCACCGCCAGCGCCGGCGCGACGGATGCCACGGCCCAGGCGCAAGGGATCAGCCACGAACGCCACCTTGTCGCCGTTGCCGGGCGGAAACCGGAAGACGAACCAGCCGTTGACCGGAATCGGTCCATCTGGTAAAATCCCAATTGGGAAAACAAATTCATCATGGGAGTCCCCCTGTTCCCGTCAGCCACCGGGTCCTGCTCCCCGGCTTCGCCCCACGGAGATGCCTGTGCCCCGTCAGGTCCTGGAACGGACACTTCAACGCATCGCGGCACGGGCTGGGCGCCGGGCCTCGTGGGCCGCGGCCCTGCTCCTGGTGACCGGGCTGCTGGCGGCCGCCCCCTCCGAGGCCCTGATCCGCTACGACTTCGAGCAGAGGTATTTCACGCACCCCGGCAGGCAGGTCTGGGATTTCAGTATCGTCCGCGCCGACGGCACGTACCACATCTTTTACCACACGATCCCCCTGGCGCTGCCGACGGCCACCGCTGCCGACACGATCTGGCATGCGCAGAGCCCGGACCTCGCCCACTGGCAGGCGCGGACGCCGGTGCTGGTGACATCGGCGGGGTCGCCGTGGGAACAGGGCGCGTCTTGGGCGCCGGCTGTCGAGCGCGACGAGGAGAACAACCGCTGGGTGATGCTCTACACCGGCTGCGATGCCCAGATGAACCAGCGCATCGGGTTGGCCACCTCGCCCGACCTGGAGACCTGGACGCGCTCCGGCGCCACGCCGGTCATCACGCCCGACCCTGCCCAGTACATCTGGAGCGCCGCGGGCTCCTGGAGCGACTTCCGCGATCCCTACCTGTACAGGCAGGACGGCCTGTGGCACGTGCTGGTCACGGCGAAGAAGCTGGTCGGCAGCCAGCCCACCGGGGTCCTCTACCACGGGACGTCCAGCGACCTGGCCAACTGGACCGACGTCGGGCCGATCTTCCAGAACAACAGCGCGCAGCCGGCCAAGGTCCTCGAGAGCTCGCAGTACGTGACGATCGGCAGCTGGCAGCACCTGTTCTTCGGCGTGTTCGACGCGGTCGGCGTGACGGTGCTGTCGGCCACTGACCCCTCGGGCTGGAGCATGGCCTCCGCGCGGATACTCGACAACGGCTACGCCCCGGAGGTCGACACATTCGACCCGGGCGTGTCGATCTACTCCCGCCTGGCGAACTACCAGCTGCCGGGATCGGCGGGCACGGGCTACGTCGTCCGCCTGGACACGCTGCGCACCAACGCCGATGGCTCGAACCCGACCGTCTGGAAGCCCCATCCCCTGGACGCCGACTGGGTCGTGCGCACGGGCACCGGCACGCTCGGGGGCCCCACGTTCGGCGACAACCCGCTCTACCACGGCGAGCCCACCAGCGGCCTGGTGGGCCACGGCTATTTCGGGAGCCGCGACTACTACCCGGGCCCGCTGTCGGGCCGCGGCGCCCCCGGAGTGACGCTGGGTGACGCCGTGACCGGCAGGCTGGAGAGCCGCCCCTTCACGATCGAGGGCACGCGGATCCAGCTGCGTGTCGGCGGGGGCGACTATCCCGCCACCTGCTACGTGGCCCTGGTCGACACGGCCGACGGGAGCATCCTGCGCAGCGAGACCGGCCGTGGCGACATCACGATGAGCCCGCGCGAGTGGCGGGTGGACGACCTGCAGGGGCGCACCTGTCGGCTGGTGATCGTCGATGACGAGGGCGGCACCGGCGGGTTCATCTACGTCGACGAGATCGAGGAACTGCTGGACGGCCCGGCACCGGTGCCGCCGGGCCGGGTGTCCGGGCTGGCGGCGCTTTCCATCGCCCCCAACCCTGCGAACCCGGCGGCGCGGATCGCCTTCTCGGTGGACCGGCCCGGGCCCGTCGACGTGGCCGTGTACGACCTGCGCGGACGCCTGGTCTGGTCGAGCGGGCCCCTGTGGCGGCCGGCGGGCGCCTCGACCGTGACCTGGAACGGACTGGGCGAAGACGGGCGCGCGGCGCCCTCGGGGGCCTACCTGGTGCGCGTGACCGATGATCGCGGGGCGTCGCTGCGCGGACGCCTGACCCTTCTGAAGTAGGCGCCCGAAATCGCTCAAACGAGCTCGTTTCCTGCCGATCCCGCCCCCATGGAAACCACCAGCACACGGACGTTCGTGGCCGACCTGGTCGGCCGCGTCGGCAGCCTTCCCTCGGTGGCCGCGCAGGTCGTCAGCCTGGCGTCCGACCCGCAGTGCGACGTCGGCAAGCTGGCGCGCGTCATCCTCAGCGACAACGCGATGTCGGTGCGCTTCCTGGCGCTGGCCAACGCGGCGGCGGTCTCGCGCGGCCAGGAGATCCGCAACCTGCGCGCGGCGCTCATGCGCCTGGGCATGCGGCGCGTGCGCAACGTCGCGCTGCTGATGGGCATGCACGACATGGTGCCCGCCGACGGCGACGGGCAGTGGCTCGACCCGAAGGAGTTCTGGCGGTTCAACCTGGCCACGGCCAGTTGCGCGCAGGGCCTGGCGTGGCTCCGACAGACGCCGCACGACGAGGACGCGTGGCTGGCCGGCCTGCTGCAGGGCATCGGCGTGGCCGCGATGGCCCAGCGCGCCGCGCCCGAGATGGCCCGCGCGTCGCGCCTGGCGCGCGAGCGGCGCGTGCCGCTGGCGGAGGCCGAGTTGCGCGTCTTCGACTTCCACCACGGCGAGGTCGGCGGCCGGCTGCTGCGCGAGTGGCGGTTGCCCGAAGTGTTCATCGACGCCGTCGAGTACATGCCCGAGGACTTCGCTGACGACGAGTTGTCGGCCGAGACGCGCGCCCTGGTCGCCGTCCTGCGCGACGCCGTGCTGACGGTCCGAGCCATCGGCTTCGGCGACAACGGCGACGGTGACGAGCCCTGTCGTCCCGAGGACCTGGCCGGCCTGCTCGGGCTGGCCGACCCGGCGATGCAGGCGCTGGCCGACAAGGTCGACCGCGAGGTGCAGGAGATCTCGCGCCTGATCGGCCTGGAAGTGCCCGCGGACCTGTTCGCCGCGACGCTGGCCAAGTCCCAGGAAGTGGTCACGCAGCTCGGCCTCGAGGGCCTGGACGAGACGCTGGCCCGCGAGGACCTCGAGCAGCAGATGAGCGCCGCGCGCGAGATCCAGCAGCGACTGCTACCGCGCGAACTGCCCGCGCTGCCGGGCCACCGGCTGGCGGCCACGAACGTGCCCTCGCTGCACTGCAGCGGCGACACCTACGACTGCCTGCGCATGCGCGACGGCGCCGTGGGGCTGACCATTGCCGACGTCTCGGGCAAGGGCATGCCCGCGGCGCTGCTGACCGGCACCCTGCAGGCCAGCCTGCGCGCGCTGGCCCGCGTGTCGGACGACCCGGGCCAGTTGCTCGAGGCGGCCAACGACGCCCTGTACGAGAGCACCGATCCCGAGCGATTCGCGACACTGTTCCTGGCGGTGCTGTCGCCGGACGGTTGCGGCCTGCGCTACGCGAGCGCCGGGCACAACCCGCCGCTGCTGCTGCGCGCCGACGGCCGCGCGCAGTGGCTCAAGCCGGCGGGCACGCCGCTCGGCATGATCCCGGAAATGACCTACCCCGTGTTCCCCGTCGCCATGGAGCCGGGCGACATCATGGTCGCCTACACCGACGGCGTGACCGAGGCCCTGGCCCCGGACGGCTCCGAGTTCGGCGAGGAAGGCCTGGAGTCGGCCGTGCGCGCGACGGCGGCCGCCGGTCCGCAGGGCGTCATCGACGGCCTGCTCGAGGCCCTGGCGCTGCACATCAACCGGCCCGGCCACGAGTCGGCGGCCGAGCGACTTCTGGGTTCGCACGCGGGACCCTCGGGACTGGCCGCCGCCGGCGACGACATCACCGTCATGGTGCTGGCCCGCGACAGCTGAACGCCCCCCATTTGACCGGAACCGGCTTCCCGCATAACGTGGACCCTGCGACCGCCCCCCTCCCGAGCCGCCGGAGCGCCACGCCATGACCACGAGCCGGACCGTCCCCCACCGCCACGGCGCGACCTACACCCTGGGCCAGGAGATCGCGCACGCAATCTCGCACGGTGCCGGGGCGCTGCTCGGCGTCGCGGCCCTGGTGCTGCTGGTGTGGCGGGGCGTCCAGATGCACGACCCGTGGCGCGTCGTCGCCGGGGCCGTCTACGGCACGAGCCTGATCCTGCTGTTCGGGGCCTCGGCGATGTACCACGCGCTTCGCCCCGGGCGCGCGAAGCAGGTGTTCCAGGCGCTGGATCACGCCGCCATCTACCTGCTGATCGCCGGCACCTACACGCCGTTCGCGCTCGTGACCCTGCGCGGGCCGTGGGGCTGGTCGCTGCTGGGCATCGTCTGGGGCCTGTCGGCGGGCGGCATCGTGTTCGAGGTCCTGGTCCGCCGGCGCTTCCTGCGCAAGCTGTCCCTGGCGCTGTACCTGGCCCTGGGCTGGCTGGCCGTCGTGGTCGCCGTCCCGCTGGTCCGGAACCTGCCGGCGCCGGGTCCCCTCCTGCTGCTGGTCGGCGGGCTGCTGTACAGCGGCGGGGCCGGGATCTACGCCGCCCCAAAAATGCCCTGGAACCATGCCATCTGGCACGTTTTCGTGCTGGCCGCCGCCGTCGTCCACTTCTTTTGCGTCTACACCTGCGTGATGCGCTGACCCGAGCCCCCATCGGGCCCCGGCAGGCCCGGCGGTGGGCGCCCCCCGTGTGCGGCTTCTCCCGATTGTGCTATACTTTCATGATCGCCATCCTGCGGCCGGCGGGGTGGCGGGGCGCCCGATGTCGCGTCCCCGGCCACTCACCGTCCTTGCGAACAGGATCCGACATGACCAGCGAACCGAACGATTTCCAGGAACAGGTCCCTGCCGTCGAGCCCGCCAGCGTTCCCGCTCCCAACGACGACGAACCGTCGACCGAGTTCGCGGCGCTGCTCGCGGACCAGGCCTCCGCGCCCCCCGAGCCCAAGGCCGGCGACAAGGCCGAAGGCATCATCGTCCAGATCACGGATGCCGAGGCGTTCGTCGATTGCGGCGGGCGCAACGAGCTGCCCCTGGCGCTGGACGAGATCCGGGACGAGAGCGGCAGCCTCACCCACAAGGTGGGCGACCGGATCTCGGGCCACCTGGCCAAGGGCAAGGACGGGATCCTGAAGTTCACGCTGGCGATCAACCTGCGCGAGGCGGGCAAGCGCGCGCTGGCCGACGCCTTTGCCCACGGCACGCCGGTGGAGGGCAAGGTCGGCGAGACGAACAAGGGCGGCTTCTCGATCAGCCTGGGCGGCGTGCGCGCGTTCTGCCCGTTCAGCCAGATCGACCTGCGGCGC
>CAINDZ010000762.1 GCA_903847545.1 uncultured bacterium
CGCAGGGCGCCCCAGGCGGTGGCCGCCGCGCCGCGCACGCCGACGCGCGCGTCGGGCAGTCGCTCCGACGCGGCGCGCGCCAGGCGCAGGCGCCACGCCGGCAACAGGCTCTCGACCGTCTCGGCCTGCGGCGGCAACGGCGCGTCGGCCACCACGGCCGCCATCGCCGCCAGCGCCGTCTCGGCCACGCCCGGCGTGGCGGACGTCGCCGCCGCGACCAGCACGTCGGCGACCTCGGCCAGCGTCGCGTTGTCGGGGTCGCTGCCGCGGCGGGCCAGCGGCGCCGCCAGGGCTCCCAGCGCCCGGCAACCGGCGATCACCGCGCGGTCACGGTCACGCCCGTGCAGCCGGCCGTGCGCATCGAAGCCGTCCAGCACCGCCGCCAGCGCGGCAACGCCGTGCTGCCGGCCCAGGGCGCGGTAGGCGTGCACGCGCTCCTGGACGTAGGGCGAGCGCGCGAAAGGGGCCAGGGTCACCGTCAGCGTCGAGTCCGGGGCCAGTTCCGCGCAGCGCAGCACCCTCCAGCGCACGTCCGAGCGCTGGTGGGCCAGGCCTGCGGTGATCGCCGCCCGCAGCGAGTCCGGCTGCACGCGCGCGGCCTGCTGCCTGAGGCCGTCCCAGGCCACGGCCGCCTCGGCGGGCGCGGCCAGGCGCGTGCCCTTCAGCAAGGCCGTCCCGTCGTTGGGCACATGGGCCAGCGCGGCAAGCGCCGCGACGCGCAACGCCGGCCGCGTGTCGGCCGCCGCGCGGCTGAGCGCCGGCACGGCGCGCTCGTCGCCGAGCAGGCCCAGACTCCAGGCCGCCTCGGCGCGCACGGCGAAGCTGCGGTCGCGCAGCAGGTTCTCCAGGGCGGGGACCACGTCGTCGCGGCCGATCAGGCCGGCGGCCCGCGCCGCGCCCAGGCGCACGAAGCCGTCACGGCTGGACAGGGCCTGGGCCAGCGAGTCGGCCGGGGCCAGGCGCCGGTCCTGCCAGCGCGCGATGTCCTGCAGCCGTTCCTGGCGGTGGGGGTCGTCGCCCCGGCAGCCCGGCGCCGCCAGCGTGGCGGCCAGCCCCAGCATCGCCACGGCGCGGCGGATGGTCCTTCGACTCGGCGTCATCTCACGTCCTTGCGGTTGGATCAGGTCCTTGCGGGCGGCCAGCATAGCACCGGCGCGCGGCCGGGTCGACGGCGGGATCGGCGCGGCCCGGCCGGCCTTGCCCGCGCCCCCGGAACCGCCGGCCCGGCGCCGGTTTTGACCCCTGTCGGCTGCGGTGTTAGACTGCCGCCGCCGGCACCCGGCCCGATTCCCTCCCACGACAGGGGTTGACCGTCATGCGCACCGCCGTCCTCGGCGCCACCGGCCTGGTGGGCCGGACCATGCTGCGACTGCTCGAGAACTGCAACTGGGTCGAAGGTGAGCCGGTCGCGCTGGCCTCACCGCGGTCGGCCGGTTTCGAGTTGCCGTGGCGGCAGGGCGTACTGGCCTGCCGCGCCGTCGAGGCCACGTCGTTCGACAATATCGATGTCGCCCTGTTCAGTGCCGGCGGCGGCCCGAGCCGGGAGTGGGCCCCCGTGGCGGCCAAGGCGGGCGCCGTGGTCATCGACAACTCCTCGGCGTGGCGGCAGGATCCCGCCATCCCCCTGGTCGTGCCCGAGATCAACGGCGACCTGGTCGACGGCCTCGCGTCAGGCATCATCGCCAACCCCAACTGCTCGACCATCCAGGTGGCGCAGGCGGTGGCCGCGCTCGAGGCCGGGTGGGGCCTCGACGAGGTCCACGTGACGACGTTCCAGGCCGTGTCGGGCGCGGGGCAGAAGGCCGTCGCCGAGCTGGCGCGGCAGAACGCCGGCGAGGTGATGGGCGCCCCGGTCTTCCCGCGCGCGATCGCGCGCAACGTGATCCCCGCCATCGGCGCGCCGCTGGACGACGGCTCGTTCGAGGAGGAGGCCAAGGTCGTGCGCGAGCTGCGCAAGATCCTCGGCCGCGACGACTCGCTGAAGGTCACCTGCACCGCCGTGCGCGTGCCGGTGGTCAACGCCCATGCCGCCGCCGTGCGCGTGGTGTGCCGGCGCCCCCTCACGCCCGAGAGCGCCGCCGGGGCGCTGGCGGGCTGGCCCGGGGTCGAGGTCGCCGCGACCGCGCATGACTACGCGACGCCGCGCGAGGTCGACGGCAGCACGACCGTGCACGTCGGCCGCCTGCGCCAGGATCCCAACGACGCGCGCGCCCTGCTGTGCTGGGTCGTTGCCGACAACCTGCTCAAGGGCGCGGCCTGGAACGCGGTGCAGATCGCCGCGCGGCTGGCCGCGTGGCGCGCGCGGTGATCCACGCCGCGGCATTCGACGCCACCCCGGCGCGCCCCACGTTCCTGGGCCGGTTGCACCCGGCCGTCAGGCTGGGCTGGCTGGTCCTGGTGGTCGTCGTGACGTTCGCCGCGCCCTGGCCTGCGGCGGCGACGCTCGCGACGCTGCTTGTGGCGCTGCTGGCCCGCTCCGGGATGGGCCTGCGGGCGCAGGCGCGCCTGTTGCGGCCGTGGGCGCCGATGGCGCTGCTGGCCCTGCTCGTGCACACGCTGACGACGACGGCGGCGGCGCCGCTCGGACACCCGTCGTGGGCGGGCGTGCTGGCCGGCCTGCGCGCCCTGCTGCGCCTGGCGGCGGGCCTTGCCGCGCTGGCGGCCTACCAGCGATCGGCGTCCCTCGACGACCTGGTCGCCGGCCTCGGCTGGTGGCTGCGGCCGCTGGCCCGGATCGGCCTCGCGGTCGAGGACCTGGGGCTGGCCGTGGCCGTGGCCTGCGGCACGGTGCCGCAGGTGATCGGCGAAGGGCGCCGGTTGCAGGCCGTGACCCGCCTGCGGCGGGCGACGCCGCCGACGTCCGGCGCGGGGCGCCGGCGTCGCACCCGACCCTGGGCGGGCGTCGTGGACCGCGCGCGCCTGGTCGTGCCCCTGCTCGAGACGCTGGCCCGCCGGGCCGAGACGATGGAGATCGCGCTGCGCGGACGGCGCCCCGCCGCGGCGCGCGTGGGGCACCCGCGCCTCCGCGAGTGGGCCCCGCTGGGCACCGGCCTGGCGGCGGTCGTGGCGATGTTCCTGCTGCGCGGGGGGCGCTGAGATGCACGACGAAGGCGCCTCGCCCCGCGAGGAATACAGGCTGCGCGTCGACCTTGCCTACGTGGGCCGCGACTTCCAGGGCTGGCAGATCCAGGCCGTGGCGCGCACGATCCAGGGCGAACTGCGCCACCTGGTCAGCCGGGTCCTCGACCGCGAGGTGACCCCCGTGGGCGCCGGGCGCACCGACACCGGCGTCAACGCGCGCGGCCAGGTCGCGCACATCGCGCTGCGCTCGGAGGCCGAGTGCGACCGCCTCATCCGCGCGCTGCCGGGTATGGTTCCGGGCGACATCGCCATCACCGCCATCCGGCGCGTGAGCCCCGCCTTCAACGCGCGGCTGGCGGCGACCTCGCGCCGCTACAGCTACCACCTGCTGCTCGGCCGCGACATCTTCCGCCCCTACTGCTGGCAGCTGGGTCGCGACCTCGACCGGGCGGCGGTCGACCGCGCCGCCGGCTGGTTCCTGGGGGCCCACGATTATGCCAGTTTCTGCAAGACCAGCTCGCTCAAGGATGACGGCAACATCTGCGACGTGTCGCTGTGCACGCTTGAATGGGGCGCGGACTCGGCTATCTTCCACGTGAAGGCCAACCGCTTCCTGCATCACATGGTGCGCAACATGGTCGGGCAGCTGGTCGAGGTCGGCTATGGACGGCGCGAGGCGGACGACATCCCGCGCATCCTGGCCGCCCGCAGCCGCTCGGCCGCCGGCGGCATGGCGCCGCCCCAGGGCCTCTTCCTCGAGGAAGTGACCTACCCCGAACACCTTCTCGATCCCGGCTACCAACCGCCTTCTTCCGCACAAGGAGTCGACGCATGAAGTTCTTCATCGACACGGCCGACCTCGATGCCATCCGCGAGATCAAGGCCATGGGCATGTGCGACGGCGTCACGACCAACCCCAGCCTGATGGCCAAGGCCGGGCGCACGGACACCGACGCGCTGCTGAAGGAGATCTGCCGCGTCGTGCAGGGCCCCGTCAGCGGCGAGGTCATCGCGCTTGACGCCGAGGGCATGGTCGCCGAGGGGCGCCGCCTGGCGAAGGTCGACGACCACATCGTCGTCAAGGTGCCCACCACCTACGACGGCCTCAAGGCCACCGCCGCGCTCGCCGCCGACGGCATCGCCGTCAACGCCACGCTCGTGTTCTCGGCCAGCCAGGCGCTGCTGATGGCGAAGGCCGGCGCCGCCTACGTCTCGCCGTTCGTCGGGCGCCTCGACGACGTCAGTGAGGACGGCATGCAGTTGATCGAGGACATCTGCCAGATCTACGAGAACTACGACTTCGAGACCGAGATCATCGTCGCCTCGGTGCGGCACCCGATCCACGTGGTCGAGTCGGCGCGGCTGGGCGCCCACATCGCCACGATCCCGCCCGAGGTGGTGCGCAAGCTGGTCGCGCACCCGCTGACCGACAAGGGCCTGGCGGCCTTCCTGGCCGACTGGCGGAAGCTGCAGGAAGGTCGCTGAGATGGGCGGCGGATCGCGCTGGTGGCCGGTGATCGCCGGCCTGCTGCTGGGCGTGCTCATCGGCGCGGCCCTGCTGGGGGTCCGCTACGGCGCGCCCTGGCAGTGGCCGAACGCGGGCACGCGCCATGAGGTCGCATCGTCCGCGGCAGACTCCGCGGACGGGCAGGCGCAGCCGGCGAAAGAGGCCGAACGCAAGGGCGCCGACGACGCGGCCGATGCGGAGGACCCCGGCATCGGCCGCGAGAACGCCATCGTGCGCGCCACGCGCAAGGTGGCGCCGGCCGTCGTCAGCATCAACGTGGTGCAGAGGCAGTCGGTCCGCGATCCCTCGATGGAGTTCTGGGAGCGGATGGGGATGATCCCGCACCGCGAATACTACCGCAACGTGCAGAGCCTCGGCTCGGGCGTGATCGTGGGCAAGGACGGCACGATCATCACGAACTACCACGTCATCGACGGGGCGATCCAGATCATCGTCAACCTGTCGGACGGGCGGCAGTTCCCCGCCTCGCTGCTCGACGCCGTGCCGCTGTACGACCTGGCCGTGCTGCGCATCGAGGCGCCGGACCTGGTCACCGCCAGCATGGCCAGCAGCGACGACCTGCAGATCGGCGAGTGGGTCATCGCCATCGGTTCGCCTTTCGGCTACCTGCTGGCCGACACGCAGCCCACTGTGACGGTGGGCGTGGTCAGCGCCCTGAACCGCGACATCAAGTTCTCCGAGAGCGAGCGCGCCTACCTGGGGATGATCCAGACCGACGCCGCCATCAACCCGGGCAACAGCGGTGGCCCGCTGGTCAACACCCGGGGCGAGGTGATCGGCATCAACACGTTCATTTTCTCGGGATCGGGCGGCAGCGTCGGCATCGGGTTCGCCGTGCCGTCGTCGCGCGTGCTGACGGTCGTCGACGAGGTGCGCAAGTTCGGGCACTACCGCGAGTCCAACGCCGGCTTCACGCTGGCGAGGCTGTCGCCGAGCATCATGCGGTCGCTGGGCGTGACCGACGCCAACGGCGCCTTCGTCTACGCCGTCACGCCCGGTTCGGCGGCCTGGAAGGCGGGCCTGCGGCCGAACGACATCCTGCGGGAACTGGGCGGCTTGCGCCTGGACAGGCTGGATACGATCTATCGCCTGATGTACAACTCGAGCGTGGGCGACCGGTTGGCCTTCAAGGCCGAGCGCGACCATCGGATCTTCTCGGGCGAGATCGTCCTGGAGGAGACGCCCTGACGACAGGGCAAGGGAGACCGACGTGGAACAGACGAACACCCAGGCCGGCGCGCAGTGGCGCCGGGTGCTGGTGACCGGCGGGTCCGGCTTCAACGGCATCAACCTCATCCGCTACCTGCTCGAGCGCGGCGTCAACGTGCGCTCGCTCGACGTCGCCCCGTTCACCTACGCCGACTGCCTCGGCCGCATCGAGGTGGTCGAGGGTGACATCCGCGACCGCGAGGTGGTCGCCCGCGCGATGAAGGACGTCGACCTGGTCGTCCACTGCGCGATGGCGCTGCCGCTGTACGCCGAGAAGGACATCATGACCACGGGCATCGACGGGACGCGCATCCTGCTCGAGGCCGCGCAGCGCGAGAAGGTCGCGCGCTTCGTGCACATCTCGTCGACCGCCGTCTACGGCATCCCCGACCACCACCCGCTGCTCGAGACGGACAAACTCGACGGCGTCGGGCCCTACGGCATCGCCAAGGTCGAGGCCGAGGCCGTCTGCGCCGGGTTCCGCGCGCAGGGCATGGTCGTGCCGGTCATCCGCCCCAAGAGCTTCATCGGCCCCGAGCGCCTGGGCGTGTTCGCGCTGTTGTACGACTGGGCGAAGGACGGCCGTGGCTTCCCGATGATCGGCAGCGGCAACAATCGCTACCAGCTCCTGGATATCGCCGACCTGTGCCAGGCCATCTGGCTGTGCAGCACGCTGGACGAGAAGGTCGTCAACGACGTCTTCAACATCGGCGCCGGCGAGTACACCACGATGAAGCAGGACTGGCAGGCGGTGCTGGACCGGGCCGGGCACGGCAAGAAGGTCGTCGGCATGCCGGCCGAGCCCCTGATCTGGACGTTGCGCATCCTCGAGAAGCTGGGCATCTCGCCGCTGTACAAATGGGTGTACGAGACGGCCAGCAAGGACTCGTTCGTGTCGATCGAAAAGGCGCAGCGCGTGCTCGGCTACGCGCCGCAGTTTTCGAACCAGCAGGCCCTGGTGCGCAACTTCGAGTGGTACCTGGCGCACATCGACGAGTTCCGCAACGCGTCGGGCGTCTCGCACCGCGTGCCCTGGAAGCAGGGCATCCTCGGGGTGGCCAAGAGGTTCTTCTAGCGTATCCGGCCGCGGGCAACCGGCGGCACAGGGGGTAGGCGCGTGATCGCGGTCACCGGCGCGGCGGGATTCATCGGCAGCAACCTGGTCTGGAAGCTGAACCAGTCGGGGCGCGACGACATCGTCGTGGTCGACATCGACCCCGCGGCCGACGTCTCGCCGAACCTGGCGCCGCTGCGCTTCGCCGCCTATCACACGCGCGACGCCTTCGTCGAGTGGCTGTCCGACCCCGCCAACGCGCACACGCTCGAGACGGTCTACCACCTGGGGGCCTGCAGCAGCACCACCGAGACGCGCTGGCACTACCTGGCCGAGAACAACCTCGGCAACACGCGCGACCTGTGCCGCCTGTGCCTGGACGCGGGCGTACGCTTCGTCTGCGCCAGCAGCGCGGCCACCTACGGCGACGGTCGCCACGGCTACGACGACGACCACGCGCTGCTCGAGACGCTCGAGCCGCTCAACCTGTACGGCCGCTCCAAGCACGAGTTCGACCTCTGGGCGCTGGCCGAGGGCGTGCTGGGCGACATCGCCAGCCTGAAGTACTTCAACGTCTA
>CAINDZ010000763.1 GCA_903847545.1 uncultured bacterium
CGGCGGCGTACTCAACATCAGGCATGGCGGTGGCCTCGGGAATACCCTCAGCCCCACGGTGGTCAGCGCCGGCGCCGCGCTGCAAGTCGAGGACGGGATCGTCACGTTGGCGGAAGCGTTGACGTTGAACGGTTCGGGGGTCGCTAACGACGGCGCTCTGCGCAGCATGTCGGGCGACAACACCTACAGCGGTGAGATAACCCTCGGCAGTGCCAGCCGCATTCAGGCGGACACCAATACCCTTACCCTGGGTGGGGCGATCAGCGGCGCTTACAGCCTGACTCTCGGCGGCGGCGGAACGATCGCCGTACTGCCGCCGATTGCCACAGGGTCAGGCGGCCTCATCAAGTATGGTCCGGGGCTTGTTGTCCTGTCGGCAACCAACACCTTCACGGGCCTCGTCATCGTCAGCAATGGGACCTTGCAGGTCGATGGCGCTGTGGCGGCGCCCGTGTCCATCGAGGCGCAGGGACGGCTGACGGGTGGCGGCGCGATCTCCGGCATGCTGACGAATAAGCCTGGTGGAACGCTTTGCGCGTCGCCGGGCGCGGGCGGGCACAGTCTGACCGCGGGCGGGTTGGTTCTGCAGAGTGGCTGCACCAATGTCTTCTATGCCGCGGCGGGAGCAGGGGTAACGAATGGAATCGACGCTTCAGGCGGTTCGCTCACGCTCAATGGCGGCGTCGTGCGCCTGTGCCTTGCCGGGACGACCAATCCGGTCACGGCGCCGGGGCGGTATACGCTGGCGTTGCACAACGGTACGATCAACGGTTCGACGGCCAACCTGCAGGCGGTCGCCTCGCCGGGATTGGTGTATACCTTTGGTGCCGATAGCGCGACCCTCTACGTCGATGTCGAACTGCAACCGATCTGGATCGGTGCCGGTGGGCTCAGTACCGGCTGGACCGTGGCCATGAACTGGATGGGGGGCGTGGCGCCGATCGAAGGTGCAAGCTTGGTCTTCGCAACGGCGAACACGAGCAACAGCAACGATTTCCCGGCGCATACCGCCTTCGCCGGGCTTACCTTCGACGCGACGGCGGGCGCGTTTGCGCTGATGGGTAACCCGGTCACGCTTACGGGCGACGTGGCCAACAACAGTACCAACCTGCAGACCATCGCTCTGCCTTTGACGCTGGCCGCGGGCGATAACAGCTTTAACGCCGCGAACGGCGACATCACCCTCAGCGGTGTCGTGGACGGCGCGACGGCCGCGTGTGGGCTGCTCAAGGGCGGGACGAAGACGCTGACGCTGGCAGCCGACAACACCTATGAGGGCGGTACGACGAACAATGCGGGTATCCTGCAGGTGGGGGCCGGCGGGAGTGCGGGCAACCTGGGAATGGGCAACGTGCTCAACAACGCGGCATTGGTCTTCAACCGCGCGGGGACCCTGAGTTACGGCGGCACGATCAGCGGGCCGGGTGCCATCACGAATATCGGCAGCGGCACCGTGGTGTTGGCGGGCGCCAACGATTACACCGGACCCACGGTGATCCAGGGCGGCGCTTTGACGCTCCAGCATCCGACGGCCCTGGGCACCACGTCGAACGGCACGGTGGTGGCGAGCGGCGCTGCGCTGCAGTTGGAGCATGTCACCGGCATGGCGGTCGGTGCGGAGGCGCTCAGCCTGGCGGGCGAGGGCGCCGGCGACGGTGCCTTGCGTAATGTTGCGGGGGCGAATGTGTATGGCGGACCGATTGCCCTGGCGGCGGACGCCCGGATTAATGCCGACACGGGATC
>CAINDZ010000764.1 GCA_903847545.1 uncultured bacterium
CGAGGACCGGTCGATCCGCGACGGCGACATCACGCCGGCGTGCGCGCAGACCTGCCCGACCGACGCGATCGTGTTCGGCGACCTGAACGACAAGGAAAGCCGCGTCAGCAAGCTGCGGGAGCTGAGTCGCTCCTACGACCTGCTGGGGTACCTGAACATCAAGCCGCGCACCTTCTACCTGGCGCGCCTGCGCAACCCGAACCCCGAGATCGCGGGCCATGCCGCGCCGGCGGAGGGCCATGGGGCGCCGGCCGGCCACGGGACCCCGACCGGGCACGGGGCACCGGCGGGACACGAAGCACCGGCGGGCCATGGGGCGCCGGCGGAACACAAGGCCAACGGGTAATCCGAACGGGAGCCTGAATGAGTACATCGCAGGTGCACGACGCCTGGGACAACACGAAGGACGACCCCACCAAGCCGGTGGAGCTCATCCTTGGCGGCAACGACTTCACGACGATCACCGAGAAGGTCTCGGACATCGTCCTGGAGCGTAAGACGCCCCGTGCCTGGTACATCGCCATCACCGCGACCGCCGGCGTGACGGGCATCCTGTTCCTGATGATCGCCTACCTCTTCATCAAGGGCGTGGGCGTCTGGGGACTGAACAACCCGGTCGGCTGGGCGTGGGACATCACGAACTTCGTGTTCTGGGTCGGCATCGGCCACGCGGGCACGCTGATCTCGGCCATCCTCTTCCTGATGCGGCAGAAGTGGCGCACCTCGATCAACCGCTTCGCCGAGGCGATGACGATCTTCGCCGTGGTCTGCGCCGGCATCTTCCCGGGCATCCACGTCGGCCGCGTGTGGGTGGTGTACTGGCTGTTCCCGCTGCCGAACAACCAGGCGATGTGGCCGAACTTCCGCAGCCCGCTGCTGTGGGACGTGTTCGCCGTCGGCACCTACATGACGGTGTCGCTGCTGTTCTGGTACACCGGCATGGTGCCCGACCTGGCCACGCTGCGTGACCGCGCCAAGGGCCGCGTCAAGCAGGCCGTGTACGGCGCGCTGGCGCTGGGCTGGCGCAACTCGCATCGCCACTGGCACCGCTACGAGAAGGCGTACCTGCTGCTGGCCGGCCTGGCCACGCCACTGGTGCTGTCGGTGCACTCGGTCGTGTCGTTCGACTTCGCGACCTCGCAGATCCCCGGCTGGCACACGGCGATCTTCCCGCCGTACTTCGTCGCCGGCGCCGTGTTCTCGGGCTTCGCCATGGTGGGCACCATCCTGATCCCGGCCCGCAAGTGGTTCGGGCTGCAGGACATCATCACGAAGCACCACCTCGAGAACATGAACAAGATCATCCTGGCGACCGGCAGCATCGTCGGCTTCGCCTACGCGACCGAGTTCTTCATCGCCTGGTACGGCGGCAACCCGAACGAGAGCTTCGCGTTCATCAACCGCGCGTTCGGCCCCTACGCCTGGGCGTACTGGACGATGGTCACGTGCAACGTGATCACGCCGCAGCTGTTCTGGAACAAGAAGATCCGCACCAACCTGACGGTGATGTGGATCATGTACATCTTCGTCAACATCGGCATGTGGTTCGAGCGGTTCGTGATCATCGTCACGTCGCTGAGCCGCGACTTCCTGCCCTCGAGCTGGGCCTACTTCCGGCCCACGCCCGTGGACATCCTGACCTTCGTCGGCAGCTTCGGCCTGTTCTTCACGCTGGTGCTGCTGTTCGTGCGGTTCCTGCCCATGATCGCCATGGCCGAGGTCAAGACGGTCATGCCGATCGCCGACGCCCACAGCGGCGAGCGGCGCTCGGTGGGCGACTACCACGGCGACATCCCGGCCCACATCCGCGACGGAGGCAGCCACTGATGAGCGCCACCCCGCGCCACGGAGCGCTTCACGCGCTGATGACCGACTTCGAGAGCCCGTCGCAGTTCATGCACGCCTGCGAGAAGGTGCGCGACGCCGGGTTCAGGCACTGGGACGCGCACTCGCCGTTCCCGGTGCACGGCCTGGACGACGCCATGGGCATCCGCGGCACGCGCCTGCCCTGGATCGTGCTGGTCGGCGGCATCACCGGCTTCAGCGCCGCCCTGCTGATGCAGTGGTGGATGAACGCCGTCGACTACCCGTACGTCATCTCGGGCAAGCCGCTGCTGGGCCTGCCGGCCAACTTCCCGGTGATGTTCGAGCTGACGGTGCTGTTCAGCGCCTTCGCCTGCTTCTTCGGGATGTGGGGGCTCAACGGCATGCCGCGCCTGCACCACCCGCTGCTGGCGAACGACCGCTTCCGCCGCGCCTCGCAGGACCGCTTCTACGTGGTCATCGAGGCCCGTGACCCGAAGTTCGATTCCGAGAAGACGCGCGCCTTCCTGGCCTCGCTGGGTGGCGCCGCCGTCGAGGAAGTACGCGAAATCGTGGAGGGCTGACCGATGCCGCGCCCGATCCTTTACGTGCTGCTGGTGCTGGTGGCGCTCAGCCTGGTGCCGATGGGCCTGATCTACAGGTCGCACCACCAGGCCAAGAACAAGCCGCGCATCCAGGTCGTCTACGACATGGACCAGCAGTTCTACTACAAGGCCCAGACCGAGAACCCGTTCTTCGCGGACGGCGTCTCGATGCACAAGCCGCCCACGGGCACCGTGGCCCGCGGCATGCTGGCGGCCGACGACGCCTACTTCCGGGGCGTGGCGCACGACACGACGTTCGTGCAGGACATCCCGGTGAAGGTCGACCGCAAGCTCCTGGCCCGCGGCCAGCAGCGGTTCAACATCTATTGCGCGCCGTGCCATGGCCAGAGCGGCAACGGCAACGGCATCGTCAACGCCAGGGCGCAGGCGCTGGCCGAGGGCACCTGGACGCCGCCGACCGACCTGACGAGCCAGGCCATCGTCGACCGGCCCAGCGGCCACATCTACAACACGATCACCAAGGGGATCCGGAACATGCCGTCCTACGCCGCGCAGATCGCGCCGGAGGACCGCTGGGCCGTGACCGCCTACGTGCGGGCGCTGCAGCTGTCCCGCAATGCGACCATCAACGACGTGCCGGCGGCGAGCCGCGCGGCGCTGGGGCGTTAGGCACCGAATCGGGCGCCAGTCGCCACGACGTGAATGTCGCCGGCCCCGGGCCGGCCAGCACGGGAGAACAGGACTTGGCTCACACCCACGTTCCCACCCTGCAGGACACGCGCACCACGCTTGACGGCTTGGGGCCGCGCGTGTTCGGCGCCAGCCTGGCCATCGGCATCGTCGGCATGCTGGCGGCCTTCGGGCTGGGCTCGGCGCAGGGCGACAACCTGAAGCAGTTCGCTTTCGCGTACGTGCTGAACTTCGCGTTCTTCCTGGGCATCAGCCTGGGCGCGCTGATCTTCATCGGCATCATGTACGTGACCCGCGCCAGCTGGAACGTGGTCATCCGCCGCCTGGCCGAGGTGATGGCCGCCGTCACCCCGTTGCTGGCGCTGCTGGCCATCCCGGTGATCATGCTGGCGGGCCGCGTCTACGGCTGGATGGACCCCGAGGTGGCCCGCAGCCACGCCATGGCGCACAAGGCGGGCTACCTGAACCAGGGCGCCTTCACGCTGCGCTGGGTGATCTACTTCGTGGTCTGGACGGGCTACGCGATGTTCTACTGGCGCAGCTCGGTGGCGCAGGACAAGACCGGCGATCTGAAGATCACCCGCCGCTTCGAGAACCTGAGCGGCTTTGCGCTGATGGCCTCGGGCATCTGCCTGGCGCTGGCCTCGTTCGACCTGGTGATGAGTATCGACCCGCTGTGGGCCAGCACGATGTTCGGCGTCTACTACTTCTCGGGCAGCTTCGTGTCGTTCTTCGCGGTCCTGACGCTGGTGACGATGGGACTGCAGAACACCGGCCGCCTGACGCGCATCGTCAGCGCCGAGCACTTCCACGACTACGGCAAGCTGATGTTCGGCTTCACCTTCTTCTGGGGCTACATCGCCTACAGCCAGTACATGCTGTACTGGTACGCGAACATCCCCGAGGAGACCGCCTGGTACCTGCTGCGCTCGACCAACGGGTGGGGCTCGGTGGGCCTGGCGACCCTGTTCTGCACGTTCGCGCTGCCGTTCTGCGGCCTGATCTCGCGCTGGGCCAAGCGCAACCGCAAGGTGATGGCCTTCTGGGCCGTGTGGATCATCGTCGCGCAGTGGCTGAACCTCTACTGGGTCATCATGCCGGAGTACAGCGAACACGCGGTGTTCAGCCCGGCGGCGGTGGCCCTGTTCGTGGGCATCGGCGGCCTCTGGTTCGCGGGCGTCACGCGCCTGGCCATGGGCAACTCGCTGGTGCCGACCCGCGACCCGCGACTGGAAGAGTCGCTGCGGTTCGAGAACGCCTGATCCAAACGGCCTCGATCAAGGCGCCCACGCGGCGCCCGGGAGCAAAGTGATGGCTTCGGCCGACCCGAAAGCGAACAACGGCTTCAACGTGCTGGCGGTGGTGTGCTGCACCGCGGCGGCGCTGCTCTTCGTGGTGGTCCTGTCCCTGTTCATGCAGGGCGGCTACCTGGCGGCGCAGGCCCGCGAGACGACCGCCAAGACGCTGACCCCCGTCAACGAGCCGCTGCGCGCGGCGAACGCCGAGCAGGACGCGCGCCTGCACGAGTCGCCGCGCTGGCTCGACGAGCAGAAGACCAAGGCGGTCATGCCCATCGACGCGGCCATGGACCGCATGGCTGCCGCCGGGAAGGAGGTGCACCCGTGATCGCCGCCACCACCGTATAGAGCTGGCTGCCCAAGGCCGCCTCCACGCAGGCGCAGGGCGTCGACCCCGCCTTCTACGGCGTGTACGTCGTGGGCGCCTTCGCCGTGATCCTGGTCGCCGGCCTGGCGATGACGTTCGTCCGCCAGTTCCCGCGCAAGGGCGACAACGACCGCGGCCTGGCCGACGCACGTCCCAACACCAGGCTGCTGGCGGCGTGGGTGCTCGGCGCCGTCGGCATCGCCATCTACGCCTTCGCGGCGGGCCTGCCCGGCTTCCTGGACGCCAACGCGGCGCCGTGGATGTCGTACCGCGTGCTGGTGGCTGCCAGCCAGGACGGCTACAAGTTCACGTACCCGAACGGCCACATCGCCGACACCCTGCACGTGTCGATCGACCGCCCGGTGCGCCTGGACGCCACCACGGCCGACGTCATCCACACGCTGCAGGCGCCCGCGCTGCGCCTGAACGAACCCGTGCTGCCCGGCCGCACGGCGCAGGCGTGGTTCAACGCCACGACCCCCGGCACCTACGAGCTGCGCAGCGCCATCTGGGGCGGGGACCGCTACCAGGACATGCGCACGGCCGTGGTCGCCCACACCCCGGCCGACTTCGACGCCTGGATGGTGCGCGTCTCGGACGTCTTCGCCGGCCGCACGATGGAACAGGCGGGCGAGGTGCTGTACGGCACCAAGGGCTGCAAGACGTGCCACACGATCGACGGCAATAAGCTCGTCGGTCCCAGCTTCAAGAACGTCTACGGCCACCAGTTCGACACGCGCGAGGGCGTGAAGATCACGGCCGACGACGCCTACATCAAGGAATCGATCCTCAAGCCGAACGTGTCGGTCATCGCCGGCTTCGAGCCCGTGATGACGCCGTTCGAGGGCCGGATCACCGACAAGGAAATCGCCGCGCTCACCGCGTACCTGCGCACGCTGTCGGACCTGGGCGGCAAGCCCGCCGGTGCCGACACGACGAAGGCGCAGCCCGCGGGCAAGGAAGTCGCCGCGGCCGCCGCGCCCGCCGCGCCCCAGGGAGGCAAGTAGATGAGCAGCCCCGTCAAGAAGGCGGCCGGCGCGAACTGGCTGGTGACCACCGACCACAAGCAGGTCGCGCTGCAGTTCCTGTGGTGGACGCTCGGCG
>CAINDZ010000765.1 GCA_903847545.1 uncultured bacterium
AGGCTGGCGGCGCTCGAGGCCGCCTGGCCCGCATTCGCCGAGGACGACACGCCCACCGGCACGGTCGGCAGCGATGCCGATGCGCGATTCCCTAGCCTGCCGCACAGCCGGCCGATGCTGAGCCTGGCCAACACCTACGAGCCGGCCGAGATCGACGAGTTCGTGGCCCGCCTGCGGCGCGACCTGACGGGCCCGAGCGCCGCGCTGCCGGTCGTGCTGACGGTCGAGCCGAAGATCGACGGCGTCGCCCTGGCGGTGCGCTACCGCGATGGTCGCCTCGAGGCGGGCCTGACCCGCGGCGACGGGCGCAGCGGCGACCTCATCACGGCCAACGCCGCGACCATCGACGGCGTGCCCGAGCGGCTGCCCGACGGCTGGCGCGACGCCTTCCCGCAGCCGGCGCCATCGTGCCTCGAGGCGCGCGGCGAGGCCTATCTGGCGCTGTCCCGCTTCGCCGGGCTCAACGCCACGCGCCAGGAGGCGGGACTCGAGACGCTGGCCAACCCGCGCAACGCGACGGCGGGCACGCTCAAGACGCTCGACGTCGACGAGGTGAAGCGACGCCGGCTCTCGGCGTTCTTCTACCAGCTGTTCCCGTTGCCCGAGGCCGACGGCACGACAGCGCCCGACTTCGCCGACCACACCTCCGAGCTGGCGGCGTTGCGCGCGCTGGGGCTGCCGGTCAACGACTTCCTGCGCGCCGCCCCCGACGCCGCGGGCGTGCACGCCCACCTGGACGAGCTGCAGCGCCTGCGCGACGGGCTCGACTACCAGATCGACGGCGCGGTCGTGAAGGTCGACAGCCGCGCGCAGCAGGTCGCGCTCGGGTTCACGGCGAAGGCGCCGCGCTGGGGCGTGGCGTACAAATTCGCCGCCGAGGAAGCGGTGACGCGGCTGCGCGGGATCACGCTGCAGGTCGGGCGCACCGGCGTCATCACGCCCGTGGCCGAGCTGGAGCCGGTGCTGCTGGCGGGCACCACCGTCGGGCGCGCGACGCTGCACAACTGGGACGAGCTGGCGCGCAAGGACATCCGCGTCGGCGACACGGTCGTCGTCGCCAAGGGCGGGGACATCATCCCGAAGGTGCTGCGCGTGCTGGTCGAGCGCCGGCGCGGCGACGAGCAGCCGTTGCCGGTGCCCGAGGCGTGCCCCGTGTGCGGCGCGCCGGCCGGCCGGCGCGAGGGCGAGGTGGCGCTGCGGTGCGGCAATCCGCGCTGTCCCGCGGTGATGGCCGGGAGGCTGCGGCTGTTCGCCGGGCGCGACGCGTGCGACATCGACGGACTGGGCGGGCGCTGGATCGACCTGTTCCTCGAGCGCGGCATGGTCACCGGACCCGCGGACCTGTTCACCCTCGAGCGCGAGGCTCTGGCAGACCTGCCCGGCTGGGGCGCCAAGTCGGCCGACCGGCTCCTGGCCGGGCTGGCCCGCGCCAGGCAGCGACCGTGGGCGGCGAAGATCTTCGCGCTGGGCATCCCGCAGGTGGGCGTCTCCACCGCGCTGACGCTGGCGCGCCACCACGACGGCATCGACGCGCTGCTGGCGGCGACGCCCGCGAAGCTCGCCGACCTGCCCGACATCGGGCCGGTGGTGGGCGAGCAGGTTTGCGCGTACCTGGCCGGCGACGACGGGCGCGACCTTGTCGCCTCGCTGCGCGCGGTCGGGTTCTTCCTCGACCACGAGGACCTGCCGCCGAAGCCGGCCGCCGCCGGCGACAACTGGTTCGCCGCGCGCACGTTCGTGCTCACGGGCACGCTCGAGACGATGACGCGGCAGGAGGCGCGCGCGGCGATCGAGGCGCTCGGCGGCAAGGTCGCCGGCAGCGTCAGCCGCGCCACGCATGTCGTGGTGGCCGGCGCGAAGGCCGGCAGCAAGCTCGACAAGGCGGTGGAACTGGGCATCGAGGTCGTCGACGAGGCGGGGTTCCGCGCGCGGCTTGGTGAACAGGGCGGGGGCGATGGCGACGCGAGCGCCTGAGGGCGGGCTGTACTGCGCGCTGGCCCTGCGCCGCCCGGGCCGGCCCGTGTGGCTGGCGCTGGACCTGCCCGGGGCCGTGCGGGTGCGCGAGGTGGCGGACCCGGACCACGACCCGCTGCTGGGGCCGGGCTCGGTGCTCGTCGCGGCGGCCGGGACCGAATGTCGCGAGTTGGCCGGCGGCGGGCTGCTCGTGGGCGGCGGCGCCTTCTGGGGCCTCGTCGACCCGCTCGACCCCCTGCCGCCCACCAGCGGCGACGACGAGGACGCGGTGGCGGTCGAGACGGCGTTGCGGCAGGCGGCGCGGCGGTTCGTCCGCCGCGCGGCGTGGTACCGGTCGCTCGAGCCGTCGTTGCGCGACGCAGTGCGCCGCGACCTGGCCGGCGGCGCGCCATCGCTGGTTCCCCTGCTGGACCACCTCGAGGGCCTGGCGCTGCCGGCGGCCGCCGCGCAACCCGCGGCCGCCGTCGGCGCGCCCGTGCCCGCGACGGAAGCGCCGGCGCCACGCGCCTGCCCGTCCGAGCCGGACGCCATCCGCGACTGGATGTGCGACCGCGCCGGGCTGGGGGCCACCTACGGCCCCGACTGGGCTCCGCGCCGCGAACAGGCGGACATGGCGCACGCGGTGGCGCGGGCCCTGTCGGAGCGCGAGCCGCTGCTGGTCGAGGCGGGCACGGGCGTGGGCAAGACGCTGGCCTACCTGGTGCCGCTGGTCGCCGCCGTCGTCGGGCAGGGGCGGCGCGCCGTGGTCTCGACGCACACGCGGGCACTGCAGTCGCAGGTGCTCAGCCAGGACCTCCCGCGCCTGCAGGCGCTGTTGGGCGCCCACCGCTTCCGCCTGCTCATGGGGCGCCGCAACTACCTCTGCCTGCGCCAGGAGCGCGCCTTCCTGACGCGGCCGGTCGAGGACCTTGCCGACGGCCTGCGCACCGCCGCGCTGCGCACGTGGCTCGCCGCCACCGACGAGGGCCTGCGCGAGGAACTGGCGGCGCACCCGCTGCTGCAGTCGTCGCTGCCCGAGCTGTTCGACGCGGCGGACCTGTGCCTGCCGGGCCTGTGCTGGGAGGGCGACCGCTGCCACGTGCAGCGCGCGCGCCGCCGCGCGCGCGAGGCCGACATCCTGGTCGTGAACCACGCGCTCCTGCTGCACGACCTGCGGGCCGGACGCACCCTGCTGGGCGAATACGACGCGCTGGTGGTCGACGAGGCGCACCGCCTGCCGGCGGTCACGCTCGAGACGCACGCCGTGGCCTGCGGCCTGCGGCGGCTGGCCGACCTGGACGACGCGCTGGGCGCCACCCCGGCGGGCGGCCACGCGCCGCGCCTGGAGCTGGCGGCGCGCCGGCTCGAGGCGCGCGGCGAGCAGGGCGCGCGCGCGGCCGCCGGTTGCCTCGCCTTCGGGCGCGCGCTGGCCCGCATGCAGGGCGTGTTCCGCCAGTGGTGGCAGGGCGTGGGCGAGCAGCTGGTCCAGTTGCCGCAGGCCGGGCAGGGCGACGCGGGGCGCGTTCGCCTGCGCGACAAGGAGGCGTTCTTCGCGCCGCTGCGGCCCATGACCGCGGCGTTGCTCGAGGATGCCGCCGCGGCGGCCGCCGCGCAGGCGTCGCTGGCCTCGGCGCTCGGCGACCTCGAGGATCTCGGTCCCGCGCTGGAGGACGACCTCGCGCAGGTGGCGCTGGCCGGGCAGCTGGTGCGGCAGCTCGAGCAGGACGTGGCCTTCCTGACCGGCGCCGCGGACGAGGGCTGGGTCACGTGGATCGAGCCGTCGCGCGGCCGGCCCGGTTCCGGCGCCATCCGCGGCGCGGCGCTGCTGGGCGCCACGCTGCTCGAGGCGGGCGGCGTGCTGCGCGAGGCGTGGCAGGACGCCGACCTGCGTCCCGTCGTCACCAGCGCCACGCTCGCGGTGGGCGAGGATTTCACGCACATGCTCGACGAGCTGGGGCTCAGCCGCCGCCGGCCGGGCACGCGCACGCTGGCCTGCCCGTCGCCGTTCGACTACCACGAGCAGTGCCGCATCCTGATGCCTTCGCGCTTTCCCGACCCGCAGGCGGGCGGCTTCGACGAGGCCGTCGGCGCCACGCTGGCGCTGCTCGCGCGCGGCATGCCGCGCAAGACGATGGCGCTGTTCACCTCGTACCGGGCCATCCGCGTCGCGCAGGACGTCCTCGCCGCGCACGGCTTCGGCGACGTGCCCGAGGGCACGGGCCCGGTCGTGCTCGCGCAGAGCCCGCGCACGCCCGCCGCGACCGTGCTCGAGCAGTTCCGGCGCCTGCCGCGCGCGCTGCTGCTGGGCACGGCCACGTTCTGGGAGGGCGTCGACTTCCCCGGCGACGACCTCGAGGTGCTGGTCGTGGCGAAGCTGCCGTTCCTGGTGCCGTCCGACCCGTGGGTCGAGGCCCGCTGCGAGCGCCTGCAGGCCACGGGCGAGAACCCGTTCACCAGCTTCATGGTGCGCGACGCCGTGCTGCGCCTGCGCCAGGGCTTCGGGCGCCTCATCCGCCGCACGGGCGACCGCGGCGTGGTCCTGATCCTCGACAACCGCCTGCACACGAAGAACTACGGCACCACGTTTCTCGGCGCGCTGCCAACGGTGCCCGTCACCTACGGCGACGAGTCGGACCTGCTGGCCCGGCTCGACACCTTCTTCGGCCGCCCGCCGGCCCGGGAGCAAGCATGACCGCCCCGCTGCACGTCGACCAAAGCGCCCTCGACGGCCGCCCGCTGGACGTGATCGTCACGGGGATCGCGCAGCTCTGCACCGTGCACGAGCCCGCGCTCGACGCACAGGGACCGCGGCGGCGCGAGGGACTGGGCGCCCTCGGGCTGGTCGGCGGCGCGGCGCTGGCGGTGCGCGACGGGCGCATCGTGGCGACCGGCGCCGAGGCGGACCTGCTGCGCGAACTGGCGCAGGGCGCCCCGGTGGCTGCGAGCACGCGCACGGTCGACGCGCGCGGGCACGCCGTCATCCCCGGCTTCGTCGACCCGCACACTCACACCGTGTTCGGACGCTGGCGGCAGGACGAGTACGAGCGGCGCGTGCGCGGCGAGACGTATCAGGCGATCGCGGCCGCGGGCGGCGGCATCAACGCCTCGGTGCGCGACCTGCGCGGGCGCGGCGAGGACGAGCTGTGCGCGCTGGCCGTCGCGCGCCTGCGCGAGATGACGGCGTGGGGGACGACCACGGTCGAGATCAAGGGCGGCTACGGGCTCAGCCTGGACGACGAGGCGAAGATGCTGCGCGCCGCCCGGCGGGCCGCGCGCGAGGCGGGCCTCGATGCGGTGCTGACCTGCCTGGCGGCGCACGAGGTGCCGCCCGAGTACCGCGGCCGCCGCGCCGAGTACGTGCGCCTG
>CAINDZ010000766.1 GCA_903847545.1 uncultured bacterium
CGCCGCCGCCGCCACCGCCGCCGCCGCCCCGGCCCGCGACGCCGGGCACGCCCGGGTTGCCGTTGGCGGCCACCCAGGCGCCCGCCGTGACAGTGCCCGCGTTGGCCGTGACGCCGCTGCCACTGGCGCCGTGGCTGCCGAAGGCGCCGTTGCCGCCCGCGCCGCCGTTGATGCCCAGGCTGCCGCACGAACTGGCGTAGCTCCCGCCGGCGCCGCCGATGGCCCCGCCCGTGGCTGCGCTGCCAAGGGAGCCGTTGCCGAGGTAGCCGCCCAGGCCGCCCTGGGCGCCGGGGCCCACCGTGGCCGCGCCCAGGCCGCCCGTGCCGCCGCTGGAACCGTTCGTGGCGCCGCTGGAGCCTGCAAAGCCGCCGCTGCCCGCCGTGCCGGCCGTGCCCGCGCCGCCGTTGGTGCCGGCCGCGCCGGGCCCCGACGAGAACGCGCAATCCACGAAGCGCAGGTCGACGCAGCTGACCAGCCAGATGCCGATCGAGGGCGCGCCCGCGCCCACGGCGGCCGGCGAAGAGAAATGGAGGCCCGTGTAGGTGGCGTTCGAAATGCCGTCCTGCCGCACCGCGGGCGCCGAGGACATGATCACGGAGCGGTCGCCGTTGTTGCGCTCCCAGGTCGCGGGCAGGAAGCCCCCGATGATCGAGACGCCGTCGCGCAGCGTGACGTTCTCGTTGTAGTTGCCGGCGGCGACGAGCACCAGCGGCGCCGAGGCGGCCACGGCCAGGTCCAGGCCGTGGCTTATGGTGGCCACCGGTGCGGCCGCCGTGCCCGGGTTGCCGTCGTCGCCGGTGCTGGTCGAGACATGGATATCCTCGATCACGGTGAAGTTCACGGCGGCCAGGGCGATGGCGCCGCGATCGTCGGTGACCCGCAGCTTGGCGCGGCGGGCGCCCGTGACGGGGAAGTTCGCCGAGACGGCCGGGCCGTCGGTCGAGACGAAGTCGATGTTGCCGTCGTCCTCGAAGTCCCACTCGTACAGCACCACCGTGCCGTCGGGATCGGAGGCGGTGGCGTCGAAGTTGGAGACCCACTGCGTGGTGACGCCGCCGGCGGGCGGGGAGGTGATGGTCACGACCGGCGGCATGTTGTTCTCGCGCCGCAGGAACAGGTAAGGCACCGCAACGCTGTCGCCCGCCGCCGCGATCGTCGCGTGGGCGGCATCGTCGAGCCAGCCGCCGTGGGTGGCGATCACGGTGTAGGCGCCCGCCGGCACGTCGCGCATCGTGTAGTCGCCGCTGCTGTTCGTCACGGCGACGTAGGACGTGCCCTCGCAGTAGACCACGGTGCTCTGGTGGTTCGCGGCGTTCTGGAGCGTGGTGGTGCCGTACAGCGTGCCCGTCGGCACCAGCGCGATGTCGACGAACGTCGTGTCGACGGCGGCCGCGCCGCGACGCTCGGGCAGGGTGGCCGTCGCCGTGCCGGCCTGGTGGTCGCGAGCCTGCGTCGTCAATGCGTACGTGCCCGGCTCGAGGTCGGTGAAGGCGAACCAGCCCGTGGCGTCGGTCGTGGTGGCCCGCCGCGCGCCCGCGGCCTTGTCGCCCGCGGTGGCGGCGACATCGCCGGCCGAACTGCCGCTGCGCGCCGCGACGTCCACGTACGCCTGCACGGTTGCCGTCAGCCCGCCGCTCAGCGGCTCGGCCGTAACGACAACCCCTTCGACGGCGGTGCCGCCGGTGTCGCGCACGCGACCGCCCAGCAGGCTGCCCGACTCGGGCAGCGGCTCGGGCAACGGGCCGGCGCCCTGTTCCGAGTTGCAGGCGGCCAGGGCCAGCGCCAGGACCAGCGCGGCCCCGAGCCCGGCCTTCCTGCCGCGGAACGCCGCAGCGCGTGCGCCGAGGCGCGGGAGGGGTGTCGTCGGCTTCATGTGTCAACTCCCGGGTTGTGGGGCACGGGCTTTACACGATCGATCAATGCACGCGGACGAAGGGCGCGGTGACGACGCGCCCGGCGGCCTCCAGGCGCAGGTAGTAGCGCCCGGCCGGGACCTCGCGTCCCTGGCCGTCACGGAAATCCCATTCGAGGAGGCGCTCGCCGGCGGCGGCATCGGTGTCGGTCCACGCGCGCAGGCGCCGGCCGGCGAGGTCGAAGACGGCCAGCGTCGCCGGGCCGTCCTGCCCGAGGCGCAGCCGGAAGTTGACGCGGCCTGCCGCCGGATTCGGCCACGGCGCGTCCAGCGCGACGGATGGCGGCTGCACCGGGACGTCGACGCCGCTGGCGCCGTCGGTCACAACGACGTCGCGGACCACCGCGAGGCGGTAGTCGTCGACGCGCACGTCCAGGTGGTAGGTGCCGGCCGGCACGGCCGCCAGGCACCAGGTGCCGTCGATCGCACTGGCGGCGTACAGCCCGGTGTAGGTCCAGTCGAGGTTGCGCAGGAAGATGCCCGCGCGGGCGACGGGCTGGCTGGTCACTGCATCGCGGACGGTTCCGCACAGCGTGCCGGCGCGCGACGACATGGGCGCCAGCAGCAACAGTCCCAGGGCCAGGGCCGAGGGCGTGGCGCGACGCAGGAGGGACGTGGGGCTCGGCATGATGGCGGCCACCTCGCGGGCAGGGGGTGGGGTGCGCCGGGCCGGTTTACCCGGAAGCGGAAAGCATACAGAAAACATCCGATATCAAACAAGACTATTTCTCACCTTGTTTTTGACGTCGGGATCCTATTTTTGACGCCAGGTTGCCGTGCCAGGCGGCCGGCACCGGAGGTCGGGTAGCGTCAACTCGGGAAAAGCAGGCGCGGCGCCCGCTCTCGCGGACGCCGCGCCGTGTCCAACCCGGGTGGCCCGGATCAGATGTCGATCATGTCGCGGCCCGACCCGACGAGCTCGAGCTCGTCCTCGTCGAACGCGATGACGTGGTCGACCTTCTTCGACCGGCCGGCCTTGCGCGGGGCCGCGGGCACGTTGTGCACCTGCGTCTCCGGGCGGGCGGCCTTCGGGGCCGACGACGGCTTGCGGACCGGCAGCGACGGCACCTTCAGCTGCGGGCCGTAGCCGGTGTTCTCGCCACCGACCATCGACTCCAGCTCGCGGACCATCGAGGACATCTCCTCGGCCTGGCCGGACAGCTCCTCGGAGGCCGACGCGGTCTCCTCGGCGTTGGCGGCGTTCGCCTGGGTGATGTGGTCCATCTGGCCCACCGCGGTGTTGATCTGCGCGTTGCCCTCGGCCTGCTCGTTGCTGGCCTTGGCAATGCCGGCGACCAGGTCGTTGACCTCGCTGGCGGCGGCGCTGATCTCGGCCAGGGCGGCGCCCACCTCGCGGGTGATCGCCACGCCGTTGTCGGCGTTCTTCACCGACTCCTCGATCATCTGGGCCGTGTTCTTGGCGGCCTCGGCCGAACGCTGCGCCAGGTTGCGCACTTCCTCGGCCACGACCGCGAAGCCCTTGCCCGCCTCGCCGGCACGCGCGGCCTCGACGGCGGCGTTGAGGGCCAGCAGGTTGGTCTGGAAGGCGATCTCGTCGATCGTCTTGATGATGCGCGCGGTCGAGTCGCTCGACTTCTTGATGTCGTCGATCGCCGTGTTCATGCGCTGCATGGCGTCCACGCCGCGGTCGGCGCTGGACTTCGTCTGCGACGCCAGGGCGTTCGCCTTCGTGGCGTTGGCGGCGTTCTGGCGCGTCATCGCGGCCATCTCCTCCATCGAGGACGAGGTCTCCTCGATGGCCGCGGCCTGGCGGCTGGCGCCGTCCGCGAGCGAGACGCTGGCCGACGACACCTGGCCGGCGGCGCTGGCCGTCTGCTGCGAGCCGGCGGTCAGGCCGCCGATGATGCGGCGCAGCGGACCGACGATGGAGCGGGTGATCATCAGCGCCGCGAAGACGCCGATCGCGATGCAGATCACAAGGCCGACCAGCAGCGTCAGCGACGACGCGGTCAGGCTCGCGGAGGCCTCGTCGGCCACCTTGCGCGCGCCCCCGACGCCGGCCATCGCGGTGTCCTTGGCCAGGGCCAGGACCTGGCTGCCGACCTCGCCGCGCTTGACGCCGACGGCCTGCAGCTGTTCCCAGTTGCCCAGGAATTCCTTCATCGCCGCGCGGTAGGCGTTGCCGGCTTCCTCGGTCTTGGCGATCTGCTCCATGTTCGCCGGGTCGTTCGTGATCGCGCGCATTTCGGTGAACTTCTGGGCCATGGGCTCGAAGTTCTTGTCGGCGTCGATCAGCAGCTGCGGCTCGCGCAGGGCCTGGGCCTTCCAGTTCGCGATGCGGACCGAATTGCCAAGGTCGATCACGTCGTTGACCAGGGTGATCTTCTTCGTGCGCTCGCGCAGCTTGGCGCCCTTGAGGCCCTTCGCGATGTCCGCGTCCATCTTCTCGTTCTGGTTCGCGAGATAGCTGTTGCAGTTCTCCATGAACGTGGCCGCGGACGTATTCAGCGTGGCGCGGTTCTCGTCCATCTTGGTGATCAGGTCCTTGGTCTGCTTGAGCAGGCCCTCGTACTCGTTGACCGCCGTCTGGGCGGCCTGGGCCGCGGGACCCAGCTTGGTCAGATGCTTGGCCTCGGTGGCCAGCTTCGTGCAGTCGGCCAGCGCCTTGTTGACCTCGGCCAGCTCCTTGACGCCCTCTTCGTAATACTTCGTGTCCTCGCTCAGGGCGTAGCCGCGAACGGCATACATCGTGGCCAGCGAGCTGCGCTCGACCTGGTTGCAGTACTCGACTTCCGGCATGTACTCGGTGGCCAGGATGTTCGAGTTCTTCCGGACCATGTTCATGCTCACGACGCCCAGCGAGCCGAGCACCGACGCCAGGCAGATCACCATCGCGAATCCGAGGCTGATCTTAGCGCCGAGTTTCATGTTCTTCAGCATTGGTACGCTCCCTTCACACGGCCGTTCTCAGGCGGCCGGCAGATGGTGATCACGCCGTAAGACAGAGATCCGCGATCTCGCTGGCGATGAGCACACGATTGATGTCGAGAAGCAGGGTGACGTGATCGCCGACCTTGCCGATGCCGAGGATGAATTCCGTGTCCATGCCCTGCCCGAAGGCGGGAGGATCCTGGATGTCCGAGGCGGTGAAGTACTGGACCTCGGAGACCTGGTCCACGAGGACCCCGATCTCGCGGTCGCCGACGTGCGCCACGATGATGCACGTCTCGGCCGTGGCCTCGACTTCCTCCATCCCGAACTTCAACCGCAGGTCAACCACGGGGATGACCGTGCCGCGCAGGTTGATGACACCCTTCACGTGGTGCGGAGCCAGGGGGATGGCAGTGACGCCGATGATCCCGATGATCTCGCGGACCTTGAGGATCTCCAGCCCGTAGTGGCCGGGACCCAGCTTGAAGGTGAGGTACTTGCCGGCCTTGTCCTGCGAGTCGGGCCGCACAGCCTCATTCTCCGTCATGTGATCCTCCTCATGCAGGGCGACCCGGATGATCGCCACGACGTGTGCACCCAGGGAGCCCGATCCCCGGCCCCGGCAGGTTCGGCCTGCCTGTCCGGTCCTCGGGCGCCCGCCCCCGGATGTCACTTCGACCGTGACCGTTTTCGGACGTACTACAGGGACATTTAGGGAATTTTTGGGAATTTTTGGAAACGGTCCTCCCCGGCTAAGGATCACGCGAGCGTGGCCCCGTACGTCGCCCCTAGGCGCCGACAGGCTGGTGCTCGGCGATCGCGCACAACAAGCGACTGAGGTTTACTGGCTTGGGGAGGAAGGCGATCGCGCCCGCCTCGAGGATCGTGTCGCGCACGTCGGGCGTGTCGTTGGCCGACATGGCGATGACCGTGATGCCGGACGTCTCGGGCCTGGACTTGAGCCGCCGACACACCTCGAACCCGTCGAGGCCCGGCAGGTAGATGTCCAGCAGCACGGTGTCCGGGCGCTGCAGCGCCACGAGTTCGCCGGCGCGGAAGCCGTCCTGCGCCAACAGCACGTGCAGGTCGGGGCGGGCCGTGGTCAGTTGCAGCACCAGCCAGGGGCCGACCTGCGGGTCGTCCTCGACCACCAGCAGTGTGTGCTGGCGCTCGGGCTCGCTCTCGGGCAGCCGCATGCCGCGGGCCGCCAGGAATTCCTCCAGGTCCGCGGCCTCGACGCGCCGGTGGCCGCCGGGCGTGCGCGCGGCGCGCAGCTGACCCTGGTCGATCCAGTTGGCGATCGTCTGGGAGCTGACCCCGAGCATGGTGGCGACCTGGGTTGTCGACAGGACGTTTTTCATCACAGGCCCTCCGTGGCGACGGCCTCGCAGGCGACTTCCGGGACGGGCAGGCACGCCCGGACCGTCGCGACCAGTTCCTGGACCGTGAACGGCTTGTTGAGCAGCGGCGCGCCCAGCGGGGTCTCGCGCCTCTCGTGGTAGCCGGACATGTAGACGACGGCGCGCGTGCTTCCGGAGCCCAGCAGGCGCGCGGCCATCGCGTCGCCGCGCATGCCCGGCATGACGATGTCCGTGACGACCAGGTCGAAGCACGGGCCCGCCGCCGCTGCGGCGAGCGCCTGCTCGGCGGAGTTGGTGGCCACGACCTCCGCACCGAGGTCTGCGAGCACCTCGCACACCAGCTCGCGCACGGCATCGGCGTCCTCGACGACGAGCACGCGCCCGGCCAGTCGCGCCGTGCCTGCGCCGGACGTCTCCGTTGTCTCCCCGCAGCAGCGGCCGGCCACGGCCGGCAGGACGATGGAGGCGGCCGTTCCGTGCCCCGGTTTGCTGCGCATCTCGATGGTGCCACCGCTCTGCTCGGCGAAGCCGCGGACCATCGGCAGGCCCAGCCCCGTGCCCTGGCCCTCGCCCTTCGTCGTGAAGAAAGGCTCGAAGATGCGGTCGAGGTCCCCGGCCGCGATGCCGTGCCCGTCGTCCTCGACGGTCAGGACCACCATGTCGGCACCCGTCGCGCCGGCGGCGACCGGCCGGTTGGCCGTGCGAAGCACCAGCGTGCCCCCGCCGCGCATGGCGTCGCGGGCGTTGATGATCAGGTTCAGCACGGCCTGCTGCAGCGCGCCCGGGTCGACGCACACCGGCCGCAACCGCGGCGACAGTTCCATCCGCAGGCGGATGGCCTCGCCGACCAGCTTGCCCACCGGGTGCACGAGGTCGCGCAGCAGGTCGTTCAGGTCGGCCTTGCGCGGCGCCAGTTCGCGCTTGCGGCTGAAGGCCAGGAGGTGGCTGGTGGTGGAGGACGCGCGCTCGGTGGCGCGCTTGACCTGGTTGAGCGACGGATGGAGGGGGCTCTCTTCCGTCACCTGCCCCAGCAGCAGGTCGCAGTAGCCCGAGATGACCGTCAGCTGGTTGTTGAAGTCGTGCGCGACACCGGCGGCGAGGCGCCCGAGGGCGTCGAGCTTCTGGGCCTGCCA
>CAINDZ010000767.1 GCA_903847545.1 uncultured bacterium
CGCTTTCGTGCAGGTGGTGGCGGCGCTTGTGCTTCGTCTTGGCGTCGCGGTGCCAGCGCGTGGCCGGGAACACCCACTGCCAGTTGATGTCGCGCGCGGCGCCCGGATTCTTCAACGCCAGCGCGTCGGGCAGCGCCACGTAGCCGGCGCCCGCGGCCACGTCCTGCGCGTGCAGCTCGCGCACGCGCGCCAGCTGCTCCTGCAACGGCGCCCGCGCGCGGGCCGGCAGCATCGTGCGCCGGTCCTTGCCGCCCTTGCCGCAACGCACCGTCAGCTCGTTGGCGTGCAAGTCGACGTCCTTGACGCGCAGCGTCAGCGCCTCGCCCAGCCGCAGGCCGGCGCCGTACATCAGCAGCGCCACCAGATGGGGGAGGCCGTCCAGCTCGCCGAGCAGCGCCGTCGTCTCGCCTCGCGTCAGCACCACAGGGATGCGTCGCCGCGGCTTCGCGCGCACCACGTCGTTCAGCCACGGCAGCTGCATCCCCAGCACCTCGCGGTACAGGAACAGCAGCGCCGCCAGCGCCTGGTTCTGGGTCGAGGGCGCCACGTTCCGCTCCGTCGCCAGGTGCGACAGGAAGGCCGTCACCTCCGGTTCACCCATCTCGCGCGGATGTCGCTTGCCGTGGAACACGACGAACCGCACCACCCAGTCCGTGTACGCGCGCCGGGTGCGGGGGCTGTAGTGCCGGGCCTCAATCGCTGCACGCACTTGGTCGAGCAGCCGGGGCTCGCGGGCCGCCCCTGGGGTGGGTTCGGGGGTGTGGTTCATGGGCTGCACCGGGCAAGGGCGGGGCCCCGACGCGGCGGGCCGGACTTGCGCCGGCGCAAGTCGCCGCGCTCGCCAGTCCGAAAAATGCAATTAAGGTTGCCAAATAATCTCTTTAAGGTATCTTAAATATGCCGAAACAGCACAGAGCGCCCGTCGAGTTCGAGTTCGACGAAGCCAAGAGCCGTTCAAACAAGGCGAAGCACGGCATCGACTTCATCGAGGCGCAGGTCCTGTGGGAGGACGAGCGGCTCGCCCAGGCGCCGGTTCGCCGCGGGCCGGAGTTGCGCTTCGTGATGGTTGGCGTGATCGGCCGCCGTCACTGGTCGGCCGTGATCACCTATCGGGGGCGGCGGGTGCGCCTGATCTCGGTCCGACGGTCCCGCTTCGAGGAGGTCCGACTCTATGAAAGCCAGTGAGTTCGACAAAAAGTTCGACGACGGCGAAGAAGACATCACGCCGTATCTCGATCTTTCGTCGGTCACGCGCCCGAACATGGACTCGCGCCGCGTGAATGTCGACTTCCCCACCTGGGTCATCGAGGCCCTCGACGCCGAGGCCAAACGCATCGGCGTCACGCGCCAGTCCATCATCAAGATGTGGATCGCCGACCGGTTGGGGCAGAAGGCATCCTGATCCGCGCGCTCACGCGCCACGACTTGCGCCGGCGCAACTCGGGCCCCCATTGACCGCCACGCATGGTTGTTATAATATGGTTATAACCAACCCGCCAAAAGGGGGCGCCCCATGATCAAGCAACTCCGTAAAGTGGGCAACAGCAACGCCTTGATCCTCGACAAGCCCATCCTCGAGTTGCTCGGCATCGAGGAGGACGGCCAGGTCCAGCTCACTATCCAGGACGGCGTGCTCATCGTGGCGCCGGCCAGCCCCCGGCAGCTGGAGCCCGCGAAGTTCGACGAGCTGCTCGACAACGTCGTCCGCCGGCGGCAGGACGTCCTGCGCCGCCTGGCGCGGTGATGGACCGCATCGTCTTCCTGTCGGTGGCCGACGTGCTGCACATCCATCGGCGGATGATCGCCGACTTCGGCGGCGACGACAGGTTGCGCGATCGCGGGCTGCTCGAGTCGGCGGTCGCCATGCCCCACGCCATGTTCGACGGCGCCTTCCTCCACGCCGACCTGGCGACGATGGCCGCCGCGTACCATTTCCACCTGTGCGCCAACCATCCGTTCGTCGACGGCAACAAGCGCGTCGCGGTGACGGCCGCGGAAATCTTCCTGCTGGCCAACGGCGCCGAACTCTCCGCGACCGATGACGAACTCGAGCAACTCACCCTCGGCGTCGCCAACGCCGTCCTCGGCAAGGACGACGTGATCACCTTCTTCCGGGCGCACACGACATGATGCTCACCGGCCACATCTCCCTCGCCGGACACCTGGCCGCGCTCGCCGGCGGCCTCGTCGCCGGCGCCATCGACGCCATCGCCGGCGGCGGCGGGCTCATCACCGTGCCCACATTGCTCGCCGTCGGGTTGCCGCCGCACCTGGCGCTCGGCACCAACAAGGTGCAGAGCACCGTCGGCGTGGCCACCGCCATGCTGCGCTACCGGCAGGGCAACCTCGTGCGCATCCGGCAGTGGACGCGCGCCATCATCTTCACCGCCCTCGGCGCCGCCGGCGGCGCGGCGCTCATCCAGCACCTGTCGCCGGGACTGCTCGCGTGGCTCATCCCCGGGCTGCTCGTCGTGATCCTCGTCTACACGCTGCTGACGCCCAGCCTCGGCGAGAAGGAGCGGCCCGAGCGCGTCAAGCCGCGCGTGCTGCAACCGGCCGCGGGCACGGTGCTCGGCTTTCACGACGGGTTCTTCGGGCCGGGCACCGGCACGTTCTGGGCGATGACGCTGGTGGGACTCGGCGGGCTCGATCTCAGACGTGCAACGGCCGCGACGAAGGTGATGAACTTCACCAGCAACCTCGTCGCCGCCGTGCTGTTCGTGGTCGCGGGACAGGTCGTGGTGACGGTGGCGGCGGTGATGATCGTCGGCCAGGTCATCGGCTCGATGATCGGCGCGCACCTGGTGCTGCAGCGGCCGCCGCGGTTCATCCGCTGGGTGCTCATCTTCTCGGTGACGGCGACGGCCGCGCGCCTGCTGTGGAAGCAGTTCGCGGCCTGAGGGCGGCGCGCTACTCCTCGCCCCGCCCCTCGCGCAGCAGCGCCATCCCGCACGCCAGCAGCGGCCCGCACAGCAGGATCGCCACGCCCGTGTTCACGATGATCCCCGACCGCACGTTCGTGTAGAACTTGAACAGCACGTACATCGCGCCCGCGGCCAGGATCATCACCGCGCCGGCCACACGCGGCCACCGCCGCGCCAGCCACCACAGCGCGAAGAACGGCAGCGCCGGCAGGCTCGCCATCAGCATGTCCAAGGGGCGCGTGCCGGCGTCGGCCAGGCAGAACGCCAGCCAGCAGGTGCCGAAGCCCAGCAGCATGCGCGTCGCGGCGCGGCGCGCGCCCCAGTACGCCAGCAGCGAGCTCAACAGCCACACGAACCACAGCACCGCCAGCAGCAGCGTCGCCAGCTCGCCCTGGTTCGGCAGGTCGCGCTGACCTGAGCGCATGTACGCCACGATCAGGAACGCGAACAGCCCCGTCGCCAGGAACGCGTGGTAGCCGGCGCGTTGCGCGGCGCGGCGCGCGAACTCGTCCTGGTCGCGCAGCACGCCCATCTCGCGCAGGATGCCGGGCCCGCACGCGCCCACGCCCGCCAGCGCGAACCACCACCAGCTCGCGTCCGACAACAGCACGCCCGCGATCACCAGCGCACCGCCGACCAGCGTCGCGAGCGGCGGCCGCCGCTCCATCAACTCAGCGAACAGGCTCATCACTGCCTCCCAGGCGGAACACGTCCTCGACGGCCACGCCGAACACCCGCGCGATGCGCAGGGCCAGCCCCACCGAAGGGTTGTACTTGCCCTTCTCGATCGCGATCACGGTCTGCCGGCTCACGCCGACGCGCGCCGCAAGCTGCTCTTGCGTCATCTCGCCGCACAGGAACCGGTGCCGCCGCACCTCGTTGTCGATGATGTCGTCCATGGGGATCAGCTTAAGGGCGCCGGGTGGTTATGTCAAGTTGTATTTACATTTAGTCAAGTCGGCACAACATGGCCGCCCGGGCATGAAAAAGCGCGCCCCGCCGGGCGCGCCATCAATGGATTGCGTGGCAACGTGTTACACCAAGGGCCGCCCTACGGCCACCACGCCAGCCCCACCATCACCTTCGAGCCCCAGCCATCGCGGTCCAGCAGCTCGGCCACCGGCTCGGGCCCGTCCGGGCCGGCCAGCGTCACGTCGGCCGCCGGCCAGCGCACCGACTCCACGCGCAGCTCGCCGTGCAGCGAGAGGTTTCCCTTCGCGCGCAGGAACCACCCGGCGCCGAACGCCAGGCCCGGCCCGCTGATCTCGTACACCAGCGCCTCGTTCGTCGCGGTCACCTGGTAGCCGCCGGCCCCCGCGAACAGGTACGGCCGGAACGCCTGCCGGTCGCGCATCAGCCACACCGCGTCGAAGGTGCCGCCGCCCACGCGCAGGTTCGTGCCCGCGAGGCTCGTGCCGTGGTCCGCCGCCGCGCCCGCCACGCGCAGCATCAACGTCGGCTTCAGCAGCCAGCCCACCTGCAGGCCGGGACCGTTGGCGCGCTCGTCCAGCCGCACCTCGGGTTGCTTGTCGTTCGCGTTCAGCGTCGACGCCACCGCATCGAGCCCCACCACCCAGCGCGATGCGCGCGCAGGCTCGGCCGCGAGCGCCGGTACCGACACGAGCGCGGCGAGCGCCAGAGCGCCCACCGCGCGTTGCATGTGCTGCCTGCTCATGCGCAAACCCCTTGCCGCAAGGCGTTTCAGGTGCCGGTCCCGTGCAGCACCTCGCCCGTGTCGTCACCCGCGAACTCCGGCGTGCCCACGTGCGCCAGCGAGCCCAGGTCCGTCTGCAGCACGCCGTCGCGCCCCGGCGAGACCACCACGATGGTCGCGCCCGCCGGCGGCGCCATGCGGTACGCGCGCTTGGCGCCCGGCACGACGTCGTTGGCCGGCGCCGTCGCCCCACCTTCGTTGTAGATGGCCGCCACGAACGGATGGCCCCAGCTGTCGACCGGCACCTCGCCCGTGCGCCCGGCGCCGCGCGCCATCATCGTGCCCTCGGTCGGCGCGGGCGCGATGGCGCTGGCCACCACCGCCAGGTCCACCGGCTGCCCATCGGCCGCCGGCCACTGGCCCTTCTCGGCATGGTAGTCCAGGATCGCCTGCGCGACACGCGCCGCATGGTCCCGCGACCGCACGTTCTTGGCGATGTTCAGCTGCTGCCCCAGCCACGGCACCCCCGCCGCCACGACAGCCAGCACACCGATGCCCAGGATCACGTCGAACTTGTTGTACCAGGCCCCGTTCCGTCGCTCCATCGCCGTCCGCGCTCCTGCGTCGCAATCCCCTCGCGCCCCTCCGGGGCGCACTTTCGCCCGGGCGTCCGGGCGTGTGACAGCGCACCCGAAGCAACCCGCGTACCGAAAGCGGCGCGAATATAAGCAGCGCGAAGGCAAGGTGTTAGGGCGAAGTTGCGGAATTTTCGGCAGGTCGGTCTGGACAAAAACAAGCCGGTTTGGTGGGACAACGCACTTGCGCCGGCGCAAGACGGTGCGGCGCGCGCCACTTGCGCCGGCGCAAGTATCCGCAGTTCGTGAGACTTGCGCCGGCGCAACTGGCCGTCCTCCGCGAGACTTGCGCCGGCACAACTGGCGATCAACTACCGGACCAGGCTCACCTTCCGCGTCGCCGTCCCCGTTGCGTCGCGCACCAGCACCAGGTACGTCCCCGCCGACACCGC
>CAINDZ010000768.1 GCA_903847545.1 uncultured bacterium
GCGCCGGCCGGGCCGCCGCCGGCGGCCAGCAGCCCGAAGCCCCGCGCCTGCAGCCCGTCGCCGGCCAGGATGGCCGTGGCCTCGTCGAAGGCGACGTGGCAGGTCGGCCGGCCGCGCCGCAGCACGTCGTCGTCCATCGCCGGCAGGTCGTCGTGGATCAGCGAGTAGGTGTGGATCATCTCCAGCCCCGCCGCCGCCACCAGCGCCCGCTCGCGGCCGACCACCGGCCGGCGTTTCGCCGCCACCGCATCGTACGTCCACAGCAGCAGCACCGGCCGCAGCCGCTTGCCGCCGCCCAGCAGGCTGTGGGCCATCGCCGCGCGCAGGCGCGGCGGCACGCCCTTCTCCTGCCGCAGGCAGCCCGCCAGCGCGCGCTCGACGGCGCGGGCCTCCTGTCGCAACGCGCGCGCCAGCTCCGGCGCCGCCACGGCGTCAGCCATGGAGGCCCTCCGCCCGCGCGTACGCCTCCCAGGTGTTTTCCAGCAGCATGGCGATGGTCATCGGTCCCACGCCGCCGGGCACGGGCGTCAGCGCGCCGGCGCGGCCCATCACGGCCGCCTCGTCCACGTCGCCGACCAGGCGCTGCCCGGACGGGCGCGCGGGGTCGTCGATGCGGTTGATGCCCACATCGACCACGACGGCGCCCGGCGCGATCGCGTCGGCGCCCAGGAAGCGCGGCGCCCCGATGGCCGCGATCACGATGTCGCACGCCGCGGTGACTTGCGGCAGGTCGCGCGTCGCCGAGTGGCACATGGTCACCGTGGCGTCGCCCATGACGCCCTTGAGCGACAGCAGCAGGCTCACCGGGCGCCCGACGATGACGCTGCGCCCGACCACCGCGACGCGCTTGCCGCGGGTGGTGATGTCGTAGTGCGCCAGCAGGCGCAGGATGCCCTTGGGCGTGCAGGGGACGAAGCGGGGACGCCCCGCCACCAGCTGCCCCAGGTTGGCCGGGTGGAAGCCGTCGACGTCCTTGCGCGGGTCCACCGCCAGCAGGACCGCCTCCTGGTCGATGCCCGCCGGCAGCGGCAGCTGCACGAGGATCCCGTCGATGGCCGGGTCGGCGTTCAGGCGCGCGACCAGCGCCAGCACCTCGGCCTCGGGCGTATCGGCCGGCAGCCGGTGCGTGACGTGGTGCAGCCCCACCTGCTCGCAGCCCTTCTCCTTGTGGCTGACGTACACCGCCGACGCCGGGTCGTCGCCCACCAGCACCACCGCCAGGCCGGGACGGCGCCGCGCGCCGGCGACCTTCCCCTGCAACTCGGCGAAGACCGCGTCGCGCACCGGCGCGCCCTTGAGCATCAGCGTGTCCACCCAGCCCGTCCTTCCCGCGCCGGCAATCGACGCGTGCCCGGTCGCCTACCGCGCCACCGCCGTGGCGCGCGTCTCGCGGATGACCATGATGCGGATCTGTCCCGGATACTCCAGTTCGGCCTCGATGCGGCGGCTGACCTCCTCGGCCAGCAGCGCCGCGTCGGCGTCGGAAACCTTCGTGTGGTTGACCATCACGCGCACCTCGCGCCCGGCCTGGATGGCGTACGACTTCTCCACACCGTCGAAGCTGTCCGCAATCGCCTCGAGGTGCTCCAGCCGCTCGACGTAGGTGTCGACGCTCTCGCGCCGCGCCCCCGGCCGCGAGGCCGACACGGCGTCCGCCGCGGCCGTGATGTACGTGTACGGCGAGGCCGCCTCCACGTCCTGGTGGTGACCGCCGACGGCGTTGACCACCGTCGCGTCCTCGCCGAACTTCTTGCACAGGCGCGCGCCGATCACCGCGTGCGGCCCCTCGAACTCGTGGTCGGCCGCCTTGCCCACGTCGTGCAGGAAGCCGCAACGGCGGGCCAGCTTCGGGTCCAGTCCCAGTTCGCTGGCGATGACGCCCGACACGGCCGCCACCTCCGACGCGTGCTTCAGCAGGTTCTGCCCGTAGCTCGTGCGGTAGTGCAGGCGCCCGATGTACGGGAACAGTTCGGGATTGACGCCCTTGATGCCCAGCTCCAGGCACGCCTGCTCGCCCATCTCGCGGATGCGCTCGTGCAGCTCCTCGGTCGTCTTCTGCACCAGTTCCTCGATGCGCGCCGGGTGGATGCGCCCGTCGCGCACCAGCTTCTCCAGC
>CAINDZ010000769.1 GCA_903847545.1 uncultured bacterium
ATCCTGTTGCTGGGCGAAGAGGTGCTCGAGCTCATCCGCGTCAACGCGGACGTCGTGCGCCTGTTCGACGCGGTCTACTACGGCCCCCGCGAGGGCGCCCCCGAGGTTGACTTCGACGCCCTGCATGGCGCGTTCCGGCGCGTGCTGTTCGGGCTCATCGACGAGGGCGTCGCGGCCGGCGAGTTCCGCGGCGACGAACTCGAGGCCATGCAGAACGCGCTGCTCGGCGCGTTCCTCGTCTGCAACGTCGCGGTGCTGTCGCCCGGCCCCGACCGGAAGGGCGGCTGCGGCTGCCAGGGCGAGACCGTGGACGTGCGCAAGGTGCTGGGTGTCGTGCTGGAAGGCATGCGCAATCGTGAAAGGAAGATGTGATGAGGTCGGTGCGTCTGTTGGCGGTGGGGATGGCGTCGGTGCTGGCGCTGGCGGGATGCAAGGGACAGCCGGGCGCCGAGGCGAAGGCCGGCACGACGAGCCGTCCGGTCGTGGCGGTGGACGTGGCGGTGGCGGCGCTCGACTCGATGGTCGAGACGGTGGCCGTCGTCGGCTCGCTCGAGCCGAAGCGCCAGGCCGAGGTGCGGTCCGAGGTGTCGGGCACGGTCACGGCGGTGCCCGTGACCGAGTGGGTGCCGGTCCGGCGCGGCGACGTGCTGGCGCGGCTGGACCCGCGCGAGACCGACGCATCGCTGGCGATGGCGAAGGCCGAGGTGGCCCGCGCCGAGGCCAACGCGGCGCGCGCCGCGCGCGAGCTGGAGCGCAGCGTGCGGCTGCGCGAGGCGGGCCTGGCCACGCAGCGCGCCCTGGACGACGCGCACACCGAGCAGGAAGCCGCCCACGCCGCGGCCGAGGCCGCCCGGGCCCAGCTGGCGTACGCGAAGAGCCGCGCCGACAAGGCCGTGCTGCGCGCGCCCATCGACGGCGTCGTGTCGTACCGCGGCGCCGACGTCGGCGACTACGTCGAGAACATGGGCGCGCCCGCGCTCTTCCGCGTCGTGGACAACCGCCTGCTGGACCTGACGGTGACCGTGCCGGCCGCGCGCAGCTCGCGCCTGGCCGTGGGCCAGCCGCTGGCCTTCACGACCGAGGCGGTCCCCGGCCGCACGTTCCGCGGCGCCATCGCGCACATCAATCCGACCTTCGACCAGACGAGCCGCACCCTGCAGGTGATCGCCGAGGTGCCGAACGAGGACGGCGCCCTGCGCGGCGGCCTGTTCGTGTCGGGCGCCGTCACGACCGGCGTGCGGCAGGGCGTGCTGCGCGTGCCGCGCGAGGCCCTGCAGGCCTGGGACGTGGCCGCCGGGCGCGCCGACGTCTACGTCGTGGACCAGGGCGTCGCCCGGCGGAAGGCCGTGCAGGTGGGCGCCACCGTCGACGGCCTGGTCGAGATCACCGGCGGCCTCGAGGCCGGCGCCTCCGTGGTGGTGCGCGGCGCGTTCAACCTGCGCGACGGCGACGGCGTGCGCGTCGCCGGCGGCAAGGAGGGCTGAGCCGTGTTCCTGTCGAACCTGTCGATCAAGAGGCCGGTCTTCGCCGCCGTGCTGATGCTGGCGCTGGTGACCCTGGGCCTGTTCTCGTACCGGCGGTTGGCCATCGACATGTGGCCCAACGTCGAGATCCCGTACGTGACGGTGATCACCACCTACCCGGGCGCGGCCCCGGAGACGGTCGAGCGCGAGGTCAGCAAGCGCGTCGAGGAGGCCGTCAACCCCATCTCGGGCGTCAAGCACGTCGGCTCGACGTCGCGCGAGGGCGTCTCGACGGTGTGGATCGAGTTCGAGCTGGGCGTCAACGTCGCCGAGGC
>CAINDZ010000770.1 GCA_903847545.1 uncultured bacterium
ATTCTACCCCCCTCTGACACACTCTAGCCGTGCAGTCACAAATGCCATTCCCAGGTTGAGCCCGGGGATTTCACATCTGACACATCAGGCCGCCTACACGCTCTTTACGCCCAATAATTCCGAACAACGCTTGCACCCCCCGTATTACCGCGGCTGCTGGCACGGGGTTAGCCGGTGCTTCCTCTGATGGTACCGTCAGGCCTCGCGGGTATTAACCGCAAGGTTTTCTTCCCAATCTGACAGAGCTTTACAACCCATAGGGCCTTCTTCGCTCACGCGGCGTCGCTCGGTCAGGCTTTCGCCCATTGCCGAAGCTTCTCGACTGCTGCCTCCCGTAGGAGTCTGGGCCGTATCTCAGTCCCAGTGTGGCCGGACACCCTCTCAGGCCGGCTACCCATCGTCGCCTTGGTGGGCCATTACCCCGCCAACTAGCTAATGGGACGCGGGACCATCCATCGTCGGGAGCTCTCCGAAGAGGTCGCCCCCTTTCACCTCCAGGCCATGCGGTCCAGAGGTCGTATGCGGTATTAGCAGCTCGTTAGAACTGTTATCCCCCAACGAAGGGAAGGTTTCCCACGCGTTACTCACCCGTTCGCCACTTTACTCATTTCCCGAAGGAAACTTTCACGTTCGACTTGCATGCCTAAACCACGCCGCCAGTGTTCGTTCTGAGCCAGGATCAAACTCTCCGTTGTCAAAAAATAACAACAGAAGCTTCGCTCCTGTTTAGCGCAATTGAAACCGCCGTTTGATTCACCCACGCCCTGCCGAAGCAGGCCGCAGTGACTCACACGGCTCGGTATTGCATTCGGGCCATCGCACGCTATTCCGTTGTCAAAGAGCTGAACCGAGCAGTCGCTGCCGTCGGTCCCCCTTGGCAGGGGGAAGCAATGTACTCAAGCCGCCGAAGTGTGTCAACCGGAAAGTTGATCTTTTTTTCGGAGCCGAGCCGCCCTCCCCTTGGGCCGCAAAGGCCGTTCGGGGAAGCGGTTGCCCGTGCGGTCAGGACCGCTTCGTCAGGCAACGAGGGCGGAATCTATGTTCACATCGGATGCCTGTCAAAAGGATTTTGCATTTTTTTTCGAAGGATCCCGCTTTGCGCGCAAATGCGCCTTAAAACAGGCGGTTCCGGCCCTTTTCGGTGTGCCGGCGGGGCCTGCGGAACGGCTCCGGGCCACCTCCCGGAGGGCTTTTTGGGGGTAGTGCCGCGATTGTGGCCCGCAACTTGGCGATCCACCACCCCCACGGCGTCCGCCATCCGGACGGCAAGCGGCCGCCACGGCATTCCCGCAGCTGTCGGCCCGGGCGTCGCCGCAGCGCGGATTGGACTTGGCGGGCGCCCGCCGTTTATTGTGGGCGCTCACGCCCCGCGGTGGGGCCGGCGCCGGACGCCAGGGAGGGTGCATGCTGCGGAACCTGCTGGAACGATCGATCCCCATCCCCTGGGTGCGCCGCGTGCTGTGGACGGCCGCCGGGCTCTTCGTCGTCGCCGTGGCGGGCACGATCATCGGGCTGAACTGGCTCGCGCGCGACCTGCCGCCCGTCGACACGCTGCGCAAGATCGACCCCTCGGTGAAGACCGTCATCTATGCCGCGGGCGGCGAGACGCTGCGCGAGTTCTACACCGAGAACCGCACCATCGTGCCGCTCGAGCGCATCCCGCTGGTGCTGCAGCACGCGGTCGTCGCGGTCGAGGATAGGCGCTTCTACAGCCACTACGGCGTGGACCTCAAGCGCATCGTCGGCGTCATCTGGATCAACGCCACGCGCAACTCCAGCCAGGGCGGCAGCACGCTGACGCAGCAGCTGGCGCGCAACCTGTTCCCCGAGCTGCTGCCGAGCGAGAAGCGGCTGACGCGCAAGTTCCGCGAGTGGATCGTCGCCGGGCAGATCGAGTCCCTCTACACGAAGGACGAGATCCTGGCGATGTACCTCAACCAGATCTACCTGGGCAAGGGCGCCTACGGCGTGCAGGCCGCCGCGCGCCTGTTCTTCGGGCGCGACGTGTGGGACCTCGGGCCGGCCGAGTGCACGATGATCGCGGGCATGATCCAGCAGCCCGAGCGGTTCTCGCCCCTGCGCCACCTGGACGCCGCCTACAACCGTCGCGCGACCGTGCTCGAGACGATGATCAGCGCCGGCTACCTGTCGCGCGCCGAGGCGCAGGCCATCGGCAACACAAAGGTGCGCGTGGCCGACGGCGAGGCCATGGCCGCCTCGGCCGGCTTCGCGGCGTACTTCGTCGAGGAGGTGCGCAAGCAGCTCGAGAAGGACTACGGCGCGACGCGCCTGTACCGCGAGGGCCTGCGCGTGTGGACGACGCTGGTGCCCCAGTACCAGGCCTGGATGGAGGAGGCGCTCGAGGCGCACCTGCAGGAGATGGAGCAGGAACGCCCGCGCCGGCAGCAGCGCGCCGAGTACGACAAGCGCGTCGCTGCGGGCAAGCGGCCGCCGAAGGTGACGTACCTGCAGGGCGCCGCGCTGCTGCAGGACGTGCACACGGGCGCCGTGCTCGGCATGGTCGGCGGGCGCTCGTTCGAGGACTCGAAGTGGAACATGTCCACGCAGGCGCTGCGCCAGCCGGGCTCGACGTTCAAGCCGTTCGTGTACCTGACGGCGCTCGAGAAGGGCTACACGCCCAGCACCATCCTGATGGACACGCCGTTCGAGATCGACACCGGCGCCTCGGGCATCTGGCGGCCGGAGAACTACTCGGAGCGCTTCGACGGCCCGATGACCGTGCGCTACGCCCTGAGCCACTCGGTGAACGTGCCGACGGCCAAGCTGTACCTGGACTTCGGCCTGCCGCCGGTGATGGCCAACCTGCGCAAGCTGGGCTTCACCGAGGACCTGCCGCAGGTGCCGTCGCTGTTCCTGGGCGCCGGCGAGGTGACGCTGGCCGAGGTCGTCGACGCCTACAGCGCGTTCGCCAACCAGGGCGTGCGCATGGACCAGTACCTGGTGTCGCGGGTCGAGACGGTCGACGGCGAGGTGCTCTTCGAGGCGCGGCCCAGCCCCCACGCCGCGGTGGACCCGGCCGAGGCGTACGTGATGGCGAGCCTGATGACCAGCACGCTGACGCAGGGCACGGCCGCCCGCGCGCGCGAGCTGGGCTTCACGCGCATCGGCGCCGGCAAGACCGGCACGACGAACGACAACACCAACGCGTGGTTCGTGGGCTTCACGCCCAGCTTCTGCGCCGGCGTCTGGGTGGGCTTCGACGAGCCGGTGACGATGGGCCGCGGCGCGACGGGATCGCGCATGGCCCTGCCGATCTGGGCGAAGTTCATGGGGCGCGTCACCGCGCGCAAGGGCGACGAGGCGTTCACGCGCCCGCCCGGCGGCCTGGTCGACCACGCGATCTGCATGCGCACGGGCCGCCTGGCGCTGACCGGCTGCGACTCGGTGCTGAACGAGGTCTTCCTCGAGAACAGCTTCCCCAAGGACAAGTGCAACGTCCACGGCGGGCGCCTGGTGGACGAGGTGGGCGAAGGACGCGACTTCAAGTCGATCGACCGCGGCGTCGAGAACTTCTAGCGCGCCCCGCCCCGCCGGGCCGGGCGCTACTCGACGCGCCCGAGGATGAGCGGCAGCTCGGCCACCGGCTCGGGGCCGATGACGAGCGCCGAGCCCAGCCGCGCCACGGCCGCCTGCGCCCGTGCCGCGTCGCGCGTGAAGACGCGCGCCAGCGGCTCGCCCCGGCGCACCTGCCGGCCCACCCGCGTCAGCCAGTCCACGCCCGCGCTCAAGTCCAGCGCGTCCTCCACCTTGCGGCGCGCGGCGCCCAGGTCGGCCAGGGCCAGGCCCACCTGCCGGCAGTCCACCGACGCCAGCCAGCCGTCGCACGGCGCCACCAGGTCGGCCGCCGCGGGCGCGCAGTCCAGACCGAAGTCGTCGCGCCCCGGGTCGAGGCGGCCGCCCTGCGCCGACACCCACGCCAGCAGCACCGCCAGCGCGCTGCCGTCGTCCCACGCCTGCCGCACGCGGGCCAGCGCGGCCTCGGGCGTGGGCGCCAGCCCGGACACGCGCACCATGTCGGCGGTCAGTTCCTCGGTCAGGCGCACCAGGTCCTGCGGCGCCGACGCGCGGCCGCCCGGCCGCAGCGCCTTGAAGGCCTCCAGCGTCTCGTTGGCGTGCCCGATGGCCACGCCCAGGGGCTGGTTCATGTCCGAGAACAGGAC
>CAINDZ010000771.1 GCA_903847545.1 uncultured bacterium
ACATCGACGGCACCTGGTGGGTGTACGAGACCTACGGACCGGTGCGGCTGCCGAGCGGCGCCACGATGTCCGTCGCCGTGCACGCGGTGCCCACCGAGGCGCAGGCCTGGGGCGCGGTGAAGGCGCTGTTCAGGTGACGGGCCGGGGTGTCGCGCGCATCGCAAGGGGAGCTTCCTTGAAGACCATCCACCGCCTGGCGCTCGCCGTGGTGATGCTGGCGGCCGCCACGTGCGCCGCCGACGAGTTCGCCGAACCGGCGCCCGGCGCCGCCAGGACCCCGGCGTGGTGTTCGCTCGGTCTGGGCTGGGGCGGCTCCAGCAACGACTACGGCGGGGACACGCTGCAGAACGCCTCGTACCTGCTGGCGTTCAGCGCCCAGAAGGGCGCCGGCATCTTCACCCTGCGCTACACCAACCTGGACAACGGCCGCAGCGAGGGCGACCTCGCGGCGCTCTACGAGCATGCGTTCTCGCGGCGGCGCATGCTGGTCTCGGGCGGGCTCGGGCTGGGGCTGCGGCACGAGTCGGTCCACACAGTGACGTGGGCCCCTGTCCTGGCCGACAAGTCGTGGCCCGGCGACACGGACGGCGAGCTCGGCCTGGCGTGGTCGCTGCAGGCGGTCACGCGCATGCACGAGGCGGCGGGCGTCGGGTTCACGGCCTACGGCTGGACCAACGGCGATGTCTCGCAGGTGGGGATGGGCTTGGTCATGCAGTTTGGATGGATGGCGGGGCGGGACTGAGGGCGGGGACTTGCGCCGGGACTTGCGCCGGCGCAAGTGCCACTACCCGCGTCTACGCAAACGCCGAGCAGGTGGCCCGGTCCCTGGTCACGCAATGCTGACGCGATCTAATCGAACAGCGCCTTGACCCCGCCCCAGCTCATGGACTCGAGCGCGACCGGTTCGCGGCGCGCGAAGATCATCAACGGCCCATCAACAAACGTCTGGTCGAGCTGCAGCGAGGTCGGCGTCACTTCGCAGAAGTAGGACGCACCACCGAAATAGAGAAAGACGAACGGGTCGATGCCGTTGGTGCGGAATTCCCAGTTCGACGTCCGGATGGACGACCGATCCCGGAACCAGGTCGCCGTCCCGTCGGCAAAGAACTGGAGTTGCATGGAGTAGCCCGCGGTGGCCGGCGTCGTGACCTGGCCGGTCCACGCGTCCCGTGAGCTGACCCATTCCCACGCGCCGACCAGTTGTTCGGCGGGCGTAAGGTCGGCGAGCGCCGGGGCCGCAAGCAGGAACAGGAAAGCCATCGAGGCCACAAGAATCGATGCATGACGGCAGCGCATGGCCGACCTCCCGTATCGCATGAGCGAAACGATGCCTGGATCCGCCGAATTGTCCGACTATCCTGGCCTGGATGTCAATCACCTCGCCGTCGCGTCCGCGACACCTTCACCCGCCTGCCTGATGTACGGGTCCACTCCCCGCCCCCGCCCTGGCCTGCCGACTGGTCCATCTCCGGCCAGACCTCGGTCGCCAGCGTCTCGTCGAACCCGAACCCCAGCTGAGGTGGCGAGCGCGCCGACAGCATCGCCGGCGGTTGCGTCCCGCGATCAGCGGTAAAGCGCCTTTACGCAACCCCAGGCCGACGCGGCCGTCGGCGTCGTCGCATCGCCCGTGATCGTGAACGTCAGGCGCGACACCGCGACGGGCTCCGAGAGGATTCCGTACGTGCAATGGGTGGGAGGTGGACCGCCGTCATCGCTCACCGTCGCCGGCCACGAGGATTCGCCCTCGAGCACGGCCCAACCCGCCGCCGCCGACATCGGCACGGTCGTGTCGAAGGGAACCTGGGTCGTCGTCGGGACCACGGCCTGGCCTGACCCGAAGTTCACGACGAGCTGGACGTTGCGCCAATAGACGCCCGTGGGCGCCGGGCACTCGACCTGTTCGCGCCCGCCGATTCCCTGCGCGCGCATGATGATGCCGGTGATATTGGTCAGCGGCGCAGGCAGTTCGGCGACGATGAAGTGGTTGTGCACGGGGTTGTCGATCGTGACGATGAACTCGGCGGCCGGCGTCGATCGCGCCCAGGCCAGCAGCGCCACCAGTGCAACGATAAATGTCCACACGGATCCCATGCCATCCCCCAATCGGCCCGGCATTGCCTGTCGGGCGCACCCGTCTCCGCACGTGTGGTCCTGCTCCCGGAAGTCTACGGCGAACGGGGAACGCGGACAACCCGGCGGCGAACGATCCGGCCTCCCCCAGTGGCCGTTCCCCCCGTTTTCCCTTTCCTTCACTGCGTGCTCCCGGCCTCGTGCAGCGGCGGTCCGGTGACGACGCATCTTCAGGTTTCCCACCACCCTGCCCGGACGGCCGGATTCGGCACGCGGTTTGCGGACAGCCCGACCGCGGGGACGAGTTTACCAGCCGTCCGGGCCGGCGCTTCCGGCGCCCTGCCCGGCGGATCCTGACGGGGGTCCACCATGATCGAGACGAAGAAGAACACGCTGCACAACCACTTGCTGGCGCTGAAGGGCGGCGAGAAGGTGTTCGAGAACGCCTTCCAGTCGATCAGCCGCATGATCCTCGATGCGCCGATCGAGAAGGTGGTGGTGAACGGAAAGACCACCTACGACTTCAAGATCTTCCGGGACGGGCGCAAGCACATCGTCGGGATGTATGACGAAATCAACAGTTTCGTCTCATACGTCAAGGACGCGGCCGAGGGCGGGTCGTCGCAGGAGATGGCCTATGTGCTGGTGGGCGAGCCGGGCAACGGCAAGACCTTCTTCGTCGAGTACGTCAGCCGCCTGTACCGCGAGTTCCTGGCGAGGGAGCCGAACCGGCGCTTCAGCTTCCGGTTCACCGGCCTGGACAAGATCGGCACATACGGCAAGATAACGTCCATCGAGAGCCAGACCTACGAGGACCCCGCGGTGCTCGCGATGAACCTCCTGGAGACCCCCGAGGAGAGCCGCGACCACCTGGCCCGCAAGGTCGGCTTCAGCGACGCGCAACTCGAGCACATGTACGCCAACTACCGCCCCCTTGGAGCCTGCAGCGGCTACATCTGGGGCGACCTGCGGCGCCTGTACGACGGCAACATCGTCGAGATGCTCAAGCACGTCGAGACCTTCCCCGTGCCGCTGACCGAGAGCCTGGGCACCGTCACCGGCAAGTACCCCGCGAAGGACAAGATCACCAGCAGCGCCGTCGACCTGCTGGGCGAGGAGTCCATCCAGCGCCTGCTGCACATCACCGACACGAACAACCCGTACCGCTTCGACCTGCGGCGGGGCGCGCTGGCGCGCGTGGCGGGCGGCGGCATCCACTTCGCCGACGAGATGTTCAAGAACAAGAAGGACCTTGTGCAGGTGTACCTGGGCGTCATCCAGAACCGCACCATCGAGATGGACGGCTTCAAGTGGCCCATCGACATGCTGATCGTGGCCACCAGCAACAACAGCGAGTTCAACCGCTTCCTGGCCGAGAAGGAAGAGGCGCCGATCATCGACCGCTGCCGCGTCTGCTACATCTCGCACAACACCAACTACCGGCTGCAGAGCCAGCTGACGCAGTACGCCATCGGCGGCGAGACCAAGACGACGCTGACGCGCGAGGTGCTGCACCAGGACCCGAACCTGAACTACGCCGCCTCGGTGGCCGCCATCCTGACGCGCCTGCCGCGCAGCGAGAAGCTGACGCCCATCGAGACGATGAAGCTGGCCGCGGGCGAGGTGGCCGGCGAGAAGAGCATCAAGGCCCTGGCCGAGGTCATCGACACGCTGAGCCAGGACACCGACATCACCAACCGCTTCGGCCAGAAGGGGCTGGGCCAGCGCAACCTGGGCCGCGCCATCCAGCTGATGGTCGAGAGCAGCGAGACCAACGAGGGCGAGTGCATGTTCGCCTACGACGTGTTCAAGACCATCGAGCGCGTCATCCTGGACTACGTCCACGACAACAACGACCGGGCCAAGTACCTGGAGGACCTGAAGACCGCCCGCGGCCTGTACCGCGAGCGCATCATGACCGAGATGTTCAACGCGTACATGGACGAGCCCCACGCCATCCGCAAGGACGTGCTGAACTACGTCAACATGATCATCGGCATCGACGCCGAGCACCTGGGCTCGGACAAGATGTGGAAGTACAAGGACCCGCAGACGGGCGAGCTGCGCGCGCTGAAGGTGGACGAGCGCTTCATCCGGAGCATCGAGGAGCGCCTGCACCTGAAGACCGACGAGCAGCGCGAGACCTTCCGCACCTCGATCCGCAAGATCTACGGGCAGAAGATCTCCCTGGACCCGAACTACGACTTCATGGACAACCTCGAGCTGGTCAAGGCCGTCACCGACGTGCGGCTCAAGAGCGACATCGCCGGCGCCGGCAGCCTGATCGGCGCCCTGGCCAACCGCACCAACGAGGAGAACCAGAAGCTCTACGACCGCATGATCGACACCATGCTGCACAAGCTCGGCTACTGTCGCACCTGCGCCCAGAAGACCATCGAGTACTTCTGCACGCAGGAGGACGAGAACTGACGCCATGGACGACCGCGCACGGGCATGGCTGGAGCAGTTGAGGGCGGCGGGACTCGTCCTGCCCTCCCCCACGCCCACCTTGCGTCTCGGTTCGCTGGACGACCTCATGGCGCGCGACGGCCGCCGCGAGGAGGACGGCTTCCCGCGCAAGATCCGCATCGGCAAGCTGGTCAAGCCGGGCAAGGGCGGGCGCAACAAGGTCGTGGTGGTGCCCACCACGGTCGAGGAGAAGCTCGTCCACGACCCGCGGTTCAAGGAAGAGGGCGACGGCGGCGCACAGGGCGGCAGCGGTCCCGGCCAGGAGGGCGAGGTCATCGGCGAGCAGCCGGTGCGCCCCCAGGACGGCGACGGCGGCGGCGCGGGCCCCGGCCAGGGCGAGGGCTCGAACCACGAGATGGAAGCCAACGCCTACGACCTG
>CAINDZ010000772.1 GCA_903847545.1 uncultured bacterium
CCGTAGGCCACGCTGCGCTGGCTGTTGTTCTCGCCCGAGCCCACCCAGACCGTGCCCGGCCGGCTCGGCGCGAGGGTCACGCAGCCGATCGAATAGCTGCCCTGATCGTCGAAGATCGGCTCGAACGTGGCGCCGGCGTTCTTCGTCTCCCACACGCCGCCCGAGCAGACGGCCACGTAGTAGTGGGCCTTGTCCCGCGGGTCCACGGCAAAGTCGCCCACGCGTCCGGACGAAAGGGCGGGACCCAGCAGGCGCCACTTGAGCGCGCCGAAGTCGCCGCTGGACCAGGGGGCATCGTCCTTCGGCTTGTCCTTCGCGGCCTTGGCCCCGGCCTTCGGGGCGGCGCTGGCCGTCCCCGCGGTCAGGGCCAGGGCGCAGGCGCCGGCCAGCATGTGCAGCAGGATTTTGCGGGACATGGGCATCCTTCTTTGAGGGCAAACGGTGGCAACGGCCGCGCGCGTCGCGGCCGGGTCGGGGGTGGGGGCATTTAAGCAGATCGGCGCAGCGCGGCCAAGGGCCCAGTGCCCGGGCACCCGGTCTCAGCGTGTCCCCGGGATCAAGTGCAGCTGCGTTCGCGCAGGTAGGCGGCGTAGCGCTGGTCGGCGCCGCGGACGTGCTCCATCCACCACGTCTCCAGGAACGACCGCAGCTGGAGCGGGACGCCGTCGGCGCCCGCCGTGGTGGCGAAGCAAAGCTCGGCGACGACGCGCCGGAAATGGCGGTGCCCGGCAAGCTGCTCGTCGAGGCGGGGGTATTCGGCGGCGCGCAGCAACGCTTCCTCGGCCCGGAAGTGCGTGTCGCCGAAGTGCGTCAGCTGGTCGAGGGCATCGGCGATGATCTCGCTGTCGACCCGCGCCTCGGGGTGGGCCTGGAGGCCGACCAGGACGTTGAAGATCCGCTGGTGCTGCAGGTCGAGTTCCGGCACGCCGACACAGTCCGCATCATTCCACATCAAGTCCATCACGATGTCTCCCCACACGTTCGCGCGCGGCCTGAAGTCGGGCCGCCCATGGGTCCACCGGGTGCCCCATGTGCGATGTCGAAAGTGATCCCCCTCCCAAAAATATTAATAGCCCACGGCGGCGTAGTTCTGCAAGGAACAATGGAGGATACCTGTACGGTTCGCCGTCGGCACGCGCCACGAGCACCTGCGCGCCGCGGGACGGGATCCGGCAACGCCGAATGTCCTCTTTGGTCGACAGTCGACCTCGGCAAGCAGCCGTTTCGGAGGACGATCGAGGGCGCGAGAGGGCCGTCGGGCCCACGCGGTCCCGTACAGGGAACGGGTCAGAAGCGATGTAACATGTTGATAAATAGTGTTTTGACAACACGGGCGGTGGTCGTGACCACCGCGAGCCCCGGCTGGCACCGCGCCTGCATTAACGGCCCCGTGAGACCCGAAGCGACCACGGCCCCAACCCGAGCGAAAGGACCAGCCATGAAGACCAAGGCCATCGCCCTCCGGTCCCTGCAGAGGGGCACCCTGTCCATCCTCGCCGCCCTGAGCCTGCTGGCCATCGTGCTGCCCCTGCGAGCCGAGGCCGCCGTGCGCGTCGCCGCGCAGGTGGGACCCGTGGCCGTCGACTACCGTGACCAGGGTCCCGGCTATGATGCCCAGGCCCGCGTTTCCATCGCGCCGGTGGCGGGGCGCGTCATCGTCGGTCGCCCGGTCTGCGGCCACGACCTGCCCGGTTGCGCCGTGATGGTCCTGGACCGATGCGCGCGCCACGACCGCGACCGCGACGGGCGTTGCGACCAGTGCGAGCGTCGGGAACGTCGCGAACGCCGTGACCGCCGTCACCACGACGAGCGCGACGAATGCGGCGAGCGCGGCCACGAGCGCGGCTGCGACAGCGAGGTCGGCTGCACCGGGCCCGACCGCGACTTCGGCCGCGGGTACGGCGAGCGCTGCGACCACACCCGCCGCTGCGAAACCTGCAGCTGGGTGAAGATGGGCACCTGCCGCGACCACGCCGGCCTGGTCTGGATCGAGGGGCGCTGGGAGCGCACCATGGGCCGCCACGGCCACGGCAACCGGGTCTGGATCGCCGGCCACTGGGAATCCCGCGAGGTGGCCTGCCGGTAGGGGCCCCAGGGCCTCAGGGCGCCCCGCGCTGCTCCTCCCAGGGCGCGGGGCGCCGACTTTTCCGCCCCTTTTGGGCCTCCAAGTATCGCCAACCGGGCCGATTACCATTATCCTCGGGCATGATTGCCGACACTGCCCGGCCGCGGTCCAGCCGCGCCCGGGCCGTTGTCCATCCTCCGGGCGGGTTGAGGAACGGGGCTGGCGACACGATGAGCCGCACGACGCACAGATTGACGCGCACGCTGTTCGGCCGCCTGGCCGCGGACCGGATCCTGGTCCTGGACGGCGCCATGGGCACGATGATCCAGACCTACGGCCTGGACGAGGCCGCCTTCCGCGGGTCGCTCCTGAAGCACCACCCGCACGACCTGCGGGGCAACAACGACATCCTCAACCTGACGCAGCCGCAGGTGATCGAGGAGATCTACCGGGCGTACCTCGAGGCCGGCGCCGACATCATCACGACCAACACCTTCAACGGCACGTCGATCTCGCAGTCCGACTACCGGACAGCCCACCTGGTGCGCGACATCAACCTGGCCTCGGCCCGGCTGGCGCGCGCCGCCGCGGACGACTACACGCGCCGCAACCCCGACCGCCCGCGCTTCGTGGCCGGCTCGCTGGCGCCCACGAACCGCACGTGCTCCATCTCGCCCGACGTCAACGACCCCGGGCTGCGCAACATCACCTTCATGGAGCTGGTCGACTCGTATACCGAGGAGGCCGAGGCGCTGCTGGACGGCGGCGCCGACCTGCTGCTGATCGAGACCATCTTCGACCCGCTGAACTCGAAGGCCGCCGTGTTCGCCGTGCGCGAGCTGCTGCAGCGCCGCGGCACGCCCGACCTGCCGGTGTGGATCTCGGGCACCATCGTCGACACCAGCGGGCGTACGCTGACCGGCCAGACGGCCGAGGCGTTCTGCATCTCGCTGCGCCACGCCGACGCCGCCGCGTTCGGCCTGAACTGCGCCCTCGGCGCCCAGGCGCTGCGGCCGTTCCTGGCCGAGGTGTCGCAGATGGTCGACACGCTGGTCTCGGTGCACCCCAACGCCGGCCTGCCCAACGAGCTGGGCGGCTACGACGAGACGCCCGCGCAGATGGCCGAGGTTCTGGCCGGGTTCGCGCGCGACGGCCTGGTCAACATCGTGGGCAGCTGCTGCGGCACCACTCCCGCCTACACGAAGGCCATCGTCGAGGCGATGGAAGGCCTGCCGCCGCGCCGCATCCCCGAGCCGCGCAAGGGCACGTTCCTGGCCGGGCTCGAGGCGCTGTGCCTGGACGACAGTTCGCTGTTCGTGAACATCGGCGAGCGCACGAACGTCGCCGGCAGCAAGAAGTTCGCGAAGCTCATCCGCGAGGGGCGCCACGAGGAGGCGCTCGAGGTGGCCCGCCAGCAGGTGCAGGGCGGGGCGCAGGTCATCGACGTCAACATGGACGACGCCATGATCGACGCGCCGCGCGCCATGACCTCGTTCCTGAACATGGTCGCCTCGGACCCCGAGATCTCGCGCGTGCCGGTCATGGTCGACTCCAGCGACTGGAACGTCATCGAGGCCGGCCTGCGCTGCCTGCAGGGCAAGGGCGTGGTCAACTCGCTCAGCCTGAAGGACGGCGAGGACGAGTTCCGCCGCCGCGCCCGCCTGGTGCGCAGCTATGGCGCGGCCACGGTGGTCATGGCGTTCGACGAGCTGGGCCAGGCCGACACGCTGGAGCGGCGCCTGCAGTGCTGCCGCCGGGCCTGGGACATCCTGACCGGCGAGCTGGGCTTCCCGCCCGAGGACATCATCTTCGACGCGAACGTGTTCGCCGTGGCCACGGGCCTGCCCGAGCACGACCGCTACGCCGTCGACTTCATCGAGGCCTGCCGGCAGGTCAAGGCGACCATGCCCGGCGCGCGCACCAGCGGCGGCATCAGCAACCTCAGCTTCGCGTTCCGCGGCAACGACCCGGTGCGCGAGGCGATGCACTCGGTCTTCCTCTACCACGCCATCCGCGCGGGCCTGGACATGGGCATCGTCAACGCGGGGCAGCTGGCCGTGTACGAGGACATCGAACCGACGCTGCTCGAGGCGGTCGAGGACGTCATCCTGGCGCGGCGCCCGGATGCCGCCGAGCGCCTGCTGGCCGTGGCGGCGCAGGCGGGCGAGGCCTCGCCGCACCAGCACGAGGCCGCCGCCTGGCGGGCCCAGCCGGTGGCCGAGCGCCTGGCGCACGCGCTGCTGTCGGGCGACGCCGAGTTCGTCGAGGCCGACACGCTCGAGGCGCTGCAGGAGATGGGGCAGCCGCTGGCCGTGATCGAGGGCCCGCTGATGGCGGGCATGAACCGCGTGGGCGACCTGTTCGGGCAGGGGAAGATGTTCCTGCCGCAGGTCATCCGCTCGGCGCGCGTGATGAAGCGCGCGGTGGCGGTGCTGGACCCGTACCTGCAGGCGTCCAAGGCCGCGGGCGCGACCAACAACGGCACCGTGCTGCTGGCCACGGTCAAGGGCGACGTCCACGACATCGGCAAGAACATCGTGGGCGTGGTGCTGGGCTGCAACAACTACGAGATCATCGACCTGGGCGTGATGGTGCCGGCCGAGCGCATCATCGCCACGGCGCTCGAGCGCAAGGTCGACCTGATCGGCCTCAGCGGCCTGATCACGCCGTCGCTGAACGAGATGGTGCACGTGGCGAAGGAGATGGCGCGCCAGGGCCTGGACCTGCCGCTGCTGATCGGCGGGGCCACCACCAGCCGGGTGCACACGGCCGTGAAGATCGAGCCGCACTACGACGGCGGCGTCGTGCACGTGCTGGACGCCTCGCGGGCCGTGGGCGTGGTCGGCAGCCTGGTCAACGACCGCACGCGCCCCGAGGCGCTGGCCGCGGTGAAGGCCGAGTACGCCAAGGTCCGCAGCGACCGCGGCGAGGCGGCCGAGTCGCGCGAGCTGCTGTCCCTGGCCGACGCGCGCGCGAGCGGCCTGCGCCTGGACTGGTCGGCCCATGTGCCTGAGGCGCCGAAGGTGACCGGCGTGCACGCCGTCGCGCAGCCGGACCTGGCGGAACTGCGCGCCCTCATCGACTGGACGCCGTTCTTCCAGGCTTGGCGCCTGCCGGGCAAGTACCCGCGCGTGCTGGACGATGCGCGCTTGGGCGCCGAGGCCCGCCGCCTGTTCGGCGACGCGCAAGCCATGCTCGACGAGGTCCTGACGGCGGGCACGCTGCAGGCCCGCGCCGCGTGGGCCCTGCTGCCGGCCGCGTCCGACGGCGACGACCTGGTCTTCTTCACCGACGAGTCGCGCACCGCCGAGCGCCTGCGCGTGCCGTTCCTGCGCCAGCAGCGCAAGAGCGCCGCGGGCCGGCCCAACCTGTGCCTGGTCGACTTCGTGGCCCCGAAGGGCGGCGTGGCCGACTGGGCCGGGGCCTTCGTGGTGACGGCCGGCCTGGGCGCCGCCGACCTCGTGAAGAAGTACGAGGAGGC
>CAINDZ010000773.1 GCA_903847545.1 uncultured bacterium
CGCCAGGTCGACGCCCGAGGCGCAGGCCGCGCTGGCCGCATTCGCCGAGCGCAAGCCCGCGCCCTGGGCCCCGGCGGAAGGCTGGAAGCTGCCCCCCTGCGAAGGCGAGGAACGCGCATGAGCGGCGCCCGACGCGAGATCTGCACCGTGCTGGTGGCCAACCGCGGCGAGATCGCCGTGCGCGTCATCCGCGCCTGCCGCGAGATGGGGCTGCGCACGGTGGCCGTGTGCTCGAGCGCCGACCGGCGCGCGTTGCATGCAGAATTGGCCGACGTCGTCGTCGAGCTGGGCCCGCCCGAGCCCGCGGCGTCGTACCTGCGCGGCGACCTCATCATCAAGGCGGCCCTGGACACCTTCGCCGACGCCATCCACCCCGGCTACGGCTTCCTGGCCGAGAACGCCGGCTTCGCCGAGGCCTGCGCCGCGGCGGGTCTCACCTTCATCGGGCCGTCGGCGCAGGTCATCCGCACGATGGGCGAGAAGACGGCCGCGCGCGCGGTGATGGAAAAGGCGGGTGTGCCCGTCGTGCCGGGCGCGCAGCTGCCGCAGCCGGGCCCGGACGGCGCCTTCGACGCCGTGGCCGTACACAAGGTGTGCGACTCCGTCGGCTACCCGCTGATGGTCAAGGCCGCGTTCGGCGGCGGCGGCAAGGGGATGCGCCTGGTGCAGGACCGCGCGCAGGTGGTGGCCGCCTGCGAGGCGGCCGCGCGCGAGGCCCGCGGCGCCTTCGGCGACGGCACGGTGTACGTCGAGCGCTACATCGCGCAGCCGCGCCACGTCGAGTTCCAGGTCTTCGGCGACAGCCGGGGCGGCGCGGTGCACCTGTTCGAGCGCGAGTGCTCGATCCAGCGGCGCCACCAGAAGATCATCGAGGAGACGCCCTCGCCGGCGCTGGACGACGCGCGGCGCCGCGCGATGGGCGAGGCGGCGGTGGCCGCCGCGCGCGCCGTCGGCTACGAGGGCGCCGGCACGGTCGAGTTCCTGGTCGACGCACAGGGGGACTTCTACTTCCTCGAGATGAACACGCGCCTGCAGGTCGAGCACCCGGTCACCGAGCTGGTGACGGGGCAGGACCTCGTGCGCGCCCAGATCACGGTCGCGGCCGGCGGACCCCTGCCCTGGACGCAGGAGCAGCTCTCGTCGCGCGGGCACGCCATCGAGTGCCGCGTCTATGCCGAGGACCCCGAGGAGAACTTCATGCCCTCGCTGGGCCCGCTGCTGCTGCTGCGCGAGCCGTCGGGCCCGGGCGTGCGCGTGGACAGCGGCGTGCGGCAGGGCGACGAGGTCAGCCTCTACTACGACCCGATGATCGCCAAGCTGAGCGTGCACGCCAGCGACCGCGCCGCCGCCATCGAGCGCATGGCCGCCGCGCTGCGCGACTACCCGATCCTGGGCGTGACCACGAACATCGAGTACCTGCTGACGGTGCTCGGGCACCCGGCGTTCGCCGCCGGCCGCCTGCACACCGGCTTCCTGGACGAGCACCTGCCCGCGTGGCGCAGCGCCCGCGGGGATGACGCCGCGCTGGCGCTCGCGGCCGCCGCGGCGGCCGAGTTCGGCGGCAGGCCGCAGGGGCCGGGCGCGGGCCTGGTGGCCGCCGACCCGGCGCAGCCGGCGACGCCCTGGGAGCGCCTCGGACGCTATCGCCACCCGGGCCTGGGCTAGGCCGGCGTGAAGGAGCCACGGTGCAACTGAAGTTCCGCGACACATCCGGCGAGCACGTGCTCGAGGCGCGCCGCCAGGACGGCGTCACGCTGGTCACCGTCGACGGCGCGCGCGACGCGGTGCCGGTGACCGCGGCCGGCGACGGCGCCTGGTTGGTCGGCGGCGTCGACGGCACGCGCCGGCGCGCCTGGGTCGTCAGCCACCGCGATGAGCGGCTCGTCTTCTGCGACGGCCGCGTGCACCGGCTGCGGCGCCCCGACCCCGTGCACGCCGACGAGGCGGGCGGCGCCGGTGCCGAGGGGCCCGACCTGTGCGCCCGCATGCCGGGCAAGGTGGTGCGCCTGCTGGTCGCGGCCGGGCAGGCTGTGGCCGCGGGCCAGCCGCTGGTGATCATGGAGTCGATGAAGATGGAGACCGAGCTGGCCGCGCCCGTGGCCGGCATCGTCGACCGCATCGCCGTGGCCGAGGGCCAGGTCGTCGCGCAGGGCGACCTCCTGGTCGCGGTCGGGCCCGCGCCGGCCGAATAGTCGCGCCACCCCGGGGGAGCATGGACCGTCGCCTGCAGGACATCGTCGCGGCCACCGGGGAGCTCCCGGCGCTGCCGTCGACCACCGCGCGGCTGCTGCAGCTCCTGGATGACGACACCGTCGGCGCCGACGAGGTGCTCGACGTCATCGGGCGCGACCCCGCCCTGACCGCCAACCTCCTGAAGCTCTGCAACAGCGCCTACTACGGGTTGTGCCGGCGCGTGGGCACCGTGCACGAGGCGCTGGTCATGCTCGGCAACCACGCCGTGGTCTCGCTGGCCTTCGCCACCAGCCTGGGCGACGTGCTGCGCGGGCCGCTGGCCGGCTACCGGCTCGAGCGCGACGGGCTGTGGCGGCACGCGCTGGCCGTCGGCGTCGGCGCGGCGCACGTGCTGGGCAACGACGGCGACCGCGACCGCCGCGAGCGCGCCTTCACCGGCGGCCTGGTGCACGACATCGGCAAGCTGGTGCTGAACCGCCCGTTGAAGGAGAAGCTGCAGCAGCTGCCCCCGGCCGGCGACTTCGCGCTGCTGCTGGACGGCGAGCACGCCGTGCTGGGCTTCGACCACGCCGAGGCCGGCGCCGCGCTGGCGGCGGCCTGGAACTTCCCGCCCGCGCTGGTGGACGTGATCGGCGCGCACCACGCCGGGGCGCCGGCCGCCTCCGCGGAGGTCGACCTGCCGCTGCTGCGCGCCGTGCAGGTGGCCAACCTGGCGGCCTGCCGCGCGGGACTGGGCGCCGGCACGCGGCATGACGACGACCAGTGGCGGGCCGGCCTGGCCGGGCTGGACTTCGACGAGGGCGAGGCCGCCGCGCTGGTGCGCCGCCTGCCCGCCGAGGTGTCCGCGCTGTGCGAAGCCCTCGGAGGCCCCCGGTGAAGGTCCTGTTCATGTGCACCGCCAACGCGTGCCGCAGCCAGATGGCCGAGGCCTGGGCGCGCCACCTGTTTCCCGCCGACTGGACCGTGGCGAGCGCCGGGCTCATCACGCATCCCATCCACGCGCGCACGCGCGCCATCATGGCCGAGGTGGGGGTGGGGATGGACGGCCAGCACTCGAAGGCGATCGACGTGCACGACCTCGATGCCTTCGACCTCGTCGTCACGCTCAGCGATGAGGCCGGCCGTTTCCTGCCGCCTCTGGCCGACCCCACGCGCCACCGGCACCTCCCCGTCAGCGACCCCATGGCCGCGCGAGGCACGCCCGAGCAGATCCGCGCCGCCTACAGGGCCGGCCGCGACGCGATCCGGGCCATCGTGCAGGACATCGCGAACGCCCGCTGACCGCCCCGCGCCGTCCCGCAACGGCCCGAAACGCCGAAGATGTTCAAAGTCATTGAGTTGACAAAAGATACAGATACCCTTAATCATCGATATTTTTAGTCTCGTTCTTCCGGGAGGGTTGGCACGCGCGCCAGACCCCCCGCCGGTGAAATTTTCTTGGGTGCCACCGATGGCCTCCAATCGCGTTTCCGGGGCGACTTTTCGGCAGTTGCGGCACCCCTGGCCGGTGGCTGTCGGCAGCTTCCGGAATTTTGTTTTGAAACGCGCCGGGGGTGTCTCTATCGTCCGGCTCGCGCCACTAAGTGGTGTGGTCAATCGAACCCAACTCCCCCAGATGTTGGGGGTTAGTCGTCGGATAGAAAATCAAGCGCGACCTGATTTTTCCTCAGGAAACGGGGCGCGGCAGGCACCGGAAACCATGCCCCGCCGCCCCCGCAGTGCCGCCCCGTCGGCACCGGGAATCGCCTCATCGGGCAGCGTTCAGACGGACCTGAACACAAGGAGCGGAGGGTCATGGCGGACAGGATCAATCCCGATAATACCCATCGGCAGGAAGCCCCCATCGACGGCTCGCTGTTCGGCGCCAATCCGGCCCCGGCAGGCGAGGCCCTACCCGGCAGCCTGCGCCCGGCGGCGCGCGTGGACGCCCGCCAGATCGATGCCGAAACGGAAGCGGACGAGGCGGGCCACGCCCTCGACCGCGAACCGGCCCTGGGCCGGCGGCGCGCCCGCGGCGTCGGCTTCACGCGCCACTACACGCGCGACGGGGTCCACCCGTTCGACGCCGTCGAGTGGACGCTGCGGTCGGCCACCATCGCCACCGACAAGGGCGAGGTGCTGTTCCGCCAGGACAACTGCGAGATCCCGGCCGAGTGGACCCAGATGGCCACGAACGTGGTCGTCTCGAAGTACTTCCGCGGCGCCCTGGGCACGCCCGAGCGCGAGCACTCGGTGCGGCAGCTGGTCGGCCGCGTGGCCGACACCATCGCCGACTGGGGCCTGAAGGACGGCACCTTCACCAGCCGCCAGGACGGCGAGATCTTCCGCGCCGAGCTGACGCACATGCTGGTCAACCAGGTCGTGTCGTTCAACTCGCCGGTGTGGTTCAACGTGGGCGTCGAGAAGGCGCCCCAGTGCTCGGCCTGCTTCATCAACTCGGTGAAGGACTCGATGGCCAGCATCCTGGACCTGGCCAAGACCGAGGGCCTGCTGTTCAAGTACGGCTCGGGCACGGGCAGCAACCTGTCGGCGCTGCGCTCCAGTCGCGAGCAGCTGTCGGCCGGCGGCCAGGCCAGCGGCCCGGTCTCGTTCATGCGCGGTTTCGACGCCTTCGCCGGCGTCATCAAGAGCGGCGGCAAGACGCGCCGCGCCGCCAAGATGGTCATCCTGAACGCCGACCATCCCGACATCGAGGAGTTCATCGACTGCAAGGTGAACGAGGAGAAGAAGGCCTGGGCGCTGATCGACTCGGGCTACGACGGCTCGTTCGGCGGCGAGGCCTACAACTCGGTCTTCTTCCAGAACAGCAACAACTCGGTCCGCGCCACCAACGAGTTCATGCGCGCGGTCGAGGAGGACGGCGACTGGACGATGCGCGCGGTCTGCGACGGCCGCCCCATGGGCATCGTCAAGGCCCGCCACCTGATGCGGAAGATCGCCGAGGGCACGCACCTGTGCGGCGACCCGGGCATGCAGTTCGACACCACGATCAACGACTGGCACACCTGCAAGGCCACCGACCGCATCCACGCGTCGAATCCGTGCAGCGAGTACATGTTCCTGGACGACTCGGCCTGCAACCTGGCCTCGCTGAACCTGATGAAGTTCCGGCTGCACGACGGCGAGTTCGACACCGAGGCCTTCCGCTACGCCGTGCGGGTGATGATCACCGCCATGGAGATCGTCGTCGGCAACAGCAGCTACCCGCGGCCCGAGATCGCCGACAACAGCCACCGCTTCCGGCCGCTGGGCCTGGGCTACGCGAACCTCGGCGCCCTGCTGATGAACCGCGGCCTGCCCTACGACAGCGACACCGGGCGCGACTATGCCGCGGCCATCACTGCGCTGATGTGCGGCCAGGCGTACCTGACGTCGGCCGAGCTGGCCCGCGAGATGGGACCCTTCGAGGGCTACCCCGAGAACCGCGAGTCGATGCTCGAGGTCATCCGCAAGCACCGCGCGGCTGTCAACGGCATCAACGCCAACCGCGTGCCCGAGCGCCTGCTCGAGGAGTCGGAGACCGTCTGGCGCGAGGCGTACGCCCTGGGCCACGACTACGGCTACCGCAACGCGCAGGTCACGGTGCTGGCGCCCACCGGCACGATCGGCTTCATGATGGACTGCGACACCACGGGCGTCGAACCCGACATCGCGCTGGTGAAGTACAAGAAGCTGGTCGACGGCGGCATGATGAAGATCATCAACAACTCGGTGCCCGACGCCCTGGGCCGCCTCGGCTACGACGAGGACGCGGTCGAGGCCATCACCGAGTACATCGCCGAGCACGAGACCATCGAGGGCGCGCCCGGCCTGAAGGACGAGCACCTGGCCGTCTTCGACTGCGCCTTCCGGCCCGCCAACGGCCAGCGCTCGATCCACTACATGGGCCACCTGCGCATGATGGCCGCCGTGCAGCCGTTCCTGTCCGGCGCCATCAGCAAGACGGTGAACCTGCCCCCCGAGTCGACCGTCGACGAGATCATGACGACCTACATGGAGGCCTGGAAGATGGGCCTCAAGGCGGTCGCCATCTACCGGGACGGCAGCAAGCGCCTGCAGCCGCTGAACACGGGCAAGAAGAAGGACGAGGCCGTGGCCGAGGCGCCGCTGGCCCCGCCCAAGCCCCAGCGCGTGCGGCTGCCGGACGAGCGCCGGGCCATCACGCACAAGTTCTCGATCGGCGGACACGAGGGCTACATCACCGTCGGCCTGTACCCGAACGGCAAGCCGGGCGAGATGTTCATCTCGATGGCCAAGGAAGGCTCCGTCGTCAGCGGCCTGATGGACAGCTTCGCCACCAGCGTGTCGATCATGCTGCAGTACGGCGTGCCCCTGAAGGTGCTCATCAACAAGTTCAGCCACGCGCGCTTCGAGCCGAGCGGCTTCACCAGCAACCCGGAGATCCCCATCGCGAAATCGGTGATGGACTACATCTTCCGCTGGATGGACCTGAAGTTCGGCGAGCATGCCGGCGACGACGACGGCACCGAGGCGACCATGCCGGTCGAGGCCCGCGCCGCGACCGAGGCCGTCAAGGCGATGGCGGCGGCCGACGGCGGCCCGGCGCGCATCACGATGCAGCCGCGGCTGGCCATCCAGGCCCAGACCGACAGCCCGCCGTGCCCGAACTGCGATTCGCTGACCGTCAGGAGCGGCTCCTGCTACAAGTGCATCAACTGCGGCACCACCACCGGCTGCTCCTAGCAGCCAGGCGGCACGGCCGTCGCTGAAAGGCGGCGGTCCGTGGAGAAGGAGCGACCCTGCGGCCAGGATGGCTGCCGGAACCCGGCGGGGAAGGATCCCCGCCGGGTTCTTCCGTTCCCGGCGGCGGGGCGTGTTCGGCAGGCGCCGGGCGGCGGGCGGCCGGCCCCCGGATTGTGGTATCATCAATGATGTCAGTGGGCGGCTTGGCGGCCGCCCGCCGCGCATCAGGGACGGACAACGGGACAGCCGGCGCGCATGGTCAACCTGCGGGACATCCTGGCGAGGACGTGGCGGGGCTTCAGGGGGAGGCCTTGCCGCTTCGGCGCGCCCGGCCGGCGCGCCCTGCCCGGGCGGCTCGCCGTGCTCGCCCTGCTCGCCCTCGGCGTTCCCGGCGCCGGTCGGGCCACCGTCGTCAGCTGGGGCTCGACCGTGGTCGCCGGACCCGACCAGCTGGCCGGCCTGGTGCAGGTGGCCGCGGGCGGCTACCACACGATCGGCCTGCGCGCCGACGGCGCGCTGGTGGCGACCGGCTACGACTGGTTCGGCCAGGCGGCGCCCCCGGCGGCGGCCCACGACGCCACCGCGATCGCGGCGGGCTACCTGCACAGCCTGGCGCTGGTGTCCGGCGGCGCGGTCGTGGCCTGGGGGGCCGACGACGACGGCCAGGCGCAACCACCGGCGCCCAACGGCGGCTTCACGGCGATCGCCGCCGGCGGCTACCACAATTTGGCGCTCGGCGCGGGAGGCGTCGTCGTGGCGTGGGGCCGCGACGACTTCGGGCAGGCGCAGGCGCCGCCCGCCAACGCGGGCTTCATCGCCATCGCGGCCGGCGGCTTCCACAACCTGGCCCTGCGCAGCGACGGCTCGATCGCCGCCTGGGGCCGTGACGACGACGGCCAGTGCCAGGTGCCCGAGCCCAACAGCGGCTATGTCGCCATCGCCGCCGGCTGGCGGCACAGCCTGGCCCTGCGCGCGGACGGCACGGTCGTCGCGTGGGGCAACAACGACTACGGCCAGTGTGTCGCGCCGCTGCCCAACGCAGGCTTCACCACCATCGCCTGCGGCTTCGACCACAACCTCGCGCTGGACGACGACGGCGCGCTGACCGCGTGGGGCCGCAACGACGCCGGGCAGGGCCAGGCGCTGTCCCCGAACGCGCGCTACACCGCGGTGTGCGGCGGCTACGGGCACACGGTCGGCCTGCGCCCGGACGGCGGCGTCGACGCGTGGGGGTTGCGCGACGACGCTCAGTGCGGGCTGGCGGTGCCCAACGTGGAGTTCCTGGGCGTGGCCGCCGGGCAGGACCACAGCCTGGCCTTGCGCAGCGACGGCTTCATCCTGGCCTGGGGCGACAACGCGCAGGGGCAGTGCGACGTGCCGCTGCCGAACCAGGGCTACGTGCGCATCGCCGCCGGCCGCGCGCACAGCCTGGCGATCACCGCGGGCGGCGCCGCCGTGGCCTGGGGCCGCAACACCGAGGGGCAGTGCAACGCGCCCGCGTTCCCCCTGGTGGCCATCGCCGCCGGCGGCACGCACAGTCTGGGGCTGGCGGCCGCGGGCTTCGTGCTGGCCTGGGGCGGCAACGCCCAGGGGCAGGCCTTGGTGCCGGCGCCCAACACGGGCTTCGTGGCGGTCGCGGCAGGCGGCACGCACAGCCTGGGCCTGAAGGCGGGCGGGACCATCGTGGCCTGGGGCAACCCGGCGGACGGGCGCTGCGCGGTGCCGGCGCCGAACCAGGACTTCATCGCCGTCGCGGCGGGGCTGGCCCACAGCCTGGGCCTGAAGGCCGACGGCAGCATCGTGGCCTGGGGCGCCGATGATGCGGGCCAGTGCCGGGTGCCCGCCGGCGAGGGGCCCTTCACGGCGGTGGCGGCGGGCGACCGGTTCAGCATCGGGATCACCGCAAACGGCACGGTGGTGGCGTGGGGGGACATCGGCCCCAGCGGCCAGCTATTGCCGTCGCCCAACGCGGGCCTGAAGGCCATCGCGGCCGGTGCCACCCACGCGCTGGCCGCGCGCAGCCCGATGCCCTCTGCGGCGCCTGGCGCGCCCGTGCCGGCGGCGCCCGGCGCGCGCCTGCTGCCTGCATTGCCGAACCCGTTCAACCCGCGGACGACGATCCGTTTCGAGCTGGACGCGCCGGGCCCGGTCCGCCTGCGCGTCTTCGACCTGCGCGGCCGCCTGGTGCGCACGCTGGCGGACGACGTTCTGGGCGCGGGGCTGCACGAGGTGTCGTGGGACGGAAGGGATGACGGCGGGCGGCTGCTGGCGGCCGGCGCCTACCGGTGCCGCCTGGAGGCGGGCGGGCACGCAGCGACGCGCGGGTTGCTGCTCCTGAAGTGAGCCGCCTTGATGTGAGCCTGCCTGAAGCGAGCGAAGCGGCGCGCCGCCCTCAATGGGCGGCGCCGAGCGCCTTCTCGATGGCCGTGCGCAGCTCGGGATCCTCGGGCGTCGTCCGCGGGCCGAAGCGCGCGATCACCTTGCCGTCGCGACCCACCAGGTACTTGGTGAAGTTCCAGGTCGGCTCTTCCAGCCCGCCGCCGGTCAGCCAGGCGTAGAGCCCGTCCTTGGCGTCGCCCTTGACCTTCACCTTCGCGAAGAGCGGGAACGTGACCTTGTAGTTCACGGTGCAGAACGAGCGGATCTCCTCGGCAGTGCCCGGCTCCTGGCCCATGAAGTCGTTGCTGGGAAAGCCCAGGATGACGAAGCCCTTGTCCTTGAACTCGCCGTAGAGCGCCTCGAGCCCCTTGTACTGCGGCGTCAGGCCGCACTTGCTGGCCGTGTTGACGACCAGGGCGACCTGGCCCTTCCACTGCGCCAGCGGCGCCGGCTGTCCCTCGAGCGA
>CAINDZ010000774.1 GCA_903847545.1 uncultured bacterium
AGCCCTGTGGCGCGCCGTCGGGCCCGGCGGGAATCACGACGCTGAGCGGGTTCGGCGTGGTCAGCTCGACCGGCACCGGCGTCATCGCCATCGACTGGAAGAGCGCCTCGTAGAGGCCGTGCTCCGCCACGTCGACGGCCCAGCGGCCGTCGGCATCGGGCATCGCCCACGTGACCGTGCCGTCGGGGGCGGTCACCTGCACGCCGCCGGCCAGGAAGGGCTGCTCGCCGGCATCGCGCACGCCATCGCGGTCGGCGTCCAGGAAGCAGGCGCCGCCCAGCTGCGCGTCGCCGGGCGCGGGCCCGCAGGTGATGTCGGCGCCGAACGAGAATGCGGCCAGCGTCGGGTCGCTGAAGATCCAGGTCCGCGGGGCCGTGGCCGCACCGGCCGCCAGCAGGCCGCCGTCCAGTTGCGCCGTGTAGTCGTAGCCCCAGGCCGTGGAATCGGGCGTGACGATCGTGGTGTCGCGCAGGTCGGGGCGCTCGCCGCCGAAGTCGGCGTTGGTCGGCGCGACGCCTTCGGGGCGCAGGTCGCGCAGCCAGACCACGAGCGGCGCCGCCACGGCGTGGTCCGACAGGTTGCGCACCTGCACCGTCAGCGACACGGTGCCGGTCGCCGGGTCGGCCACCAGGTCGGCGCCCTCCAGGCGCAGCAGCAGGTCGACGCCGCCGGGTCCCGGCAGCGAGATGTCCTTGAGGGCGAACGTGCCGCTCGCGGGGTCCAGCTGGTTGGCGGTGTCCGCGGGCGGGCTCGTCGCGTCCGAGCAGGCGCCCAGCGCAAGGACGAGCGCCAGCGCGGAAACCAGGGCCAGGGCCGCCGCAACGCGGCGCACGGGGAAGCGGAGGGATGCCGGCATGGCCGACCTCCTGCGGGTCAGGCGGTGGAACCAGGGGTGTGGTCGCAGGGATCATGATACGGCAGGCGGGGGATGCCTGACAACCCGGCCGGGCCCGGCCCGCGCCGCCCGCCGCGCTGGCCGCCCCGCCCGGGGCGTGCTAGCTTCCCCGGTCCGGGGGGCGCGCCGGCAAACCTGCGCCCCACCGGGTCAGGAGAGGGATGTCGAGGACGCTGGCCATCGCGGCGCTGATGGCGATCGCCGCGAGGGCGACCGCGGCGGCGCCGCTCGTGCGGGAGGTCATGGTGGACGGGACAGCCCATCGCGTCGCCGTGCGCGTGCCGGACGACTATGACCCCGGGCGCGCCTGGCCGCTCGTCGTCTTCCTGCACGGGGCCGGCGAGTGCGGCATCGACGGGGTCCTGCAGACGCAGGTCGGCCTGGGCCCGGCCGTGGCGGTGCGGCCTGACCTGTGGCCCTGCCTGGTGCTGATGCCGCAGAAGCCCTCGGCGAACGAGGAGTGGGAAGAGCACGAGGATCTCGTGCTGGCGGCCATCGCGGATGTCCGCGCGCAGTGGAACGTCGACCCTGCGCGCATCGCCCTGACCGGCCTGTCGCAGGGCGGCCACGGGACCTGGCTGATCGGCGCGCGCCATCCCGAATTGTTCTCGTGCCTGGCGCCGGTCTGCGGCTACGGCCGCGTGCGCACGGTGGCGTCGCGGGCCGCCGTCCTGCCGGTGTGGGCGTTCCACGGGCAGAAGGACGACGTCGTGGATCCGCAGGAGACGCTCGACATCATGGCCGAGGTCCGGCGCCTGCGGCAGGCGACCGGCGGTGACGTCGGCGATGCGCGCCTGACGATCTATCCCGACGCCGGGCACAACAGCTGGGACGCGGCCTACGCCGAGCCCGCACTGCCGGGCTGGCTGCTGGGCCACGCGCGCCCCGAGGGAGGACGATGAAGGTCACGGTCCGTTATTTCGCGCAGCTTCGCGACGCCGCCGGCACGGGCAGCGAGCAGGTGGAAGGCGACTTCCGCACGCCGGCCGACCTGTGGACGCACCTGTGCGCGCGCCACGTGTTCCCGCTGGGCGCGGCCGACCTGCGCGTGAGCGTGAACGCCCGCTACGTCCCGTTCGAGGCGCCGCTGGGCGAGGGCGACGAGGTCGCCTTCATCCCGCCGGTGTCCGGGGGCTGATCGTGTTCGTGCTCCAGGCATCGCCGCTGCCGGGCGGCGCCGACCTGCTGCCGCCGGGCGACCTCGCCTGCGGCGGCGTCGTCGTGTTCGAGGGGCGCGTGCGCGACCACAACGAGGGACGCGCCGTCACCGCGCTCGAGTACGAGGCCTACGAGGCGCTCGCGCAGGCCGAGGGCGAGCGCATCCTGGCCGAGGCCGCGCAGCGCTTCGGGCCCGTGCGCGTGGCCGCGGCGCACCGCCAAGGGCTGCTCCAGCTGGGCGAGGCGGCCGTCGTCGTCGTCGCCGCGTCGGCGCACCGGCAGGAGGCGTTCGCCGCCTGCCGCTGGGTCATCGACGCGATCAAGGAGCGCCTGCCCGTGTGGAAGCGCGAGCACTACGTCGACGGCACGCGCGCCTGGGTCGCGTGCGGCTGCCACCACCACGGCCCGGAGGCGCCATGACCTTCACGCCCGACGAGCGCTACCGCCGCCACCTGCAACTGGCCGCGATCGGCGAGGCGGGCCAGGCGCGCCTGCGCGGCGCCTGCGCGCTGGTCGTGGGCGCGGGCGGGCTCGGTTGCGCGGCGCTGCCCTTGCTGGTGGCCGCCGGCCTGCGCCAGGTGATCATCTGCGACGGCGACCGCATCGAGCCGTCGAACCTGCCGCGCCAGGTGCTGTACGGCGACGACGACGTGGGGCGCGCGAAGGCCGACGTCGCCGCCGAGCGGCTGGCCCCGCTGAACCGCGACTGCGCCGTGACGCCGGTGGCGATGCCCCTGACGGCCGGAAACGCCGACGCACTGGTCGGCCGCGCCGCCGTCGTGATCGACGCCACCGACGACTTCAATGCCCGCTACCTGCTGCACGACGCCTGCCGGCGCCACCAGCGGCCGTTGGTCACCGCCGCGGTGCACCACGACGAGGGACAACTGGCGGTGCTGCGCTTCGACCGCGCTTCGTCCGGCCCGTGCTGGCGCTGCCTGTGGCCCGCGCCGCCGGCCGCCGCGGCCTGCGACGGCGGCTGTCGCGACCAGGGCATCCTGGGCACGGTGCCGGCTCTGCTGGGCGTGTGGCAGGCCGACCAGGCGCTGCGCGTGCTGGTGGATGACGCGCCGCTGGACTCGGGCACGCTGGTGCACGTCGACGTGCGCACAATGGAGACGTGGCGCACGACCTGGGACGTCTCGCCGACATGCCCCCTGTGCGGCACGGGCGAAGCCGCGCCCGGCGCCACGGCGGCGCCCGGAGGCGGGGACGAGGAGGCGCGCTGGGAGGACCTGCACGCGCCCGAGGCCTTCCTGTGGATCGACGCGCGCACCGACGCTGACCAGGCCGCCGACCCGCGCCCGGCGGCGCTGGGCGCGTTGTTCACCTGCACGTGGCGGCAGTTCGGCGCGGCCGGCCCGCCGCCGGGACGCCACTGCATGGTCTTCTGCGGGCACGGCGTGCGCTCGCTGGAACTGGTGCGCCACTGGCGCGGCGCCGGCTGCCTGCACGTGACCAGCCTGAAGGGCGGCCTCGCCGCTCAGCGCAACCGCCGCACCTGAGCGTGGCGGAAGCAGCCTTCCTCGTGGTCGTTGACCAGACCTGACGCCTGCATGAACGCATAGCAGATCGTCGAGCCGACGAACGTGAAGCCGCGGCGCTTGAGGTCGCGGCTCAGCGCATCGGATTCAGGCGAGTGCGCCGGGATGTCGCCCAGGCATCGCCGTTTCCCCTGCAGCGGCCGGCCGCCGACGAAGGGCCACACGTAGGCATCGAAGCTCCCGAATTCGCGCTGCACCTCCAGGAACGCGCGCGCGTTCGTCACCGCGGCCGCCACCTTCAACCGGTTGCGCACGATGCCCGCGTCCAGCAGCAGCGCCGCCTGCTTCGCATCGTCGTAGCGCGCCACCTTGGCCGGGTCGAAACCGTCGTACACCTTGCGGTAGTGGTCGCGCTTGCGCAGGATCGTCGACCAGCTGAGCCCCGCCTGGGCGCCCTCGAGGATGAGGAACTCGAACCAGCGCCGGTCGTCATGCACCGGCACGCCCCATTCCTCGTCGTGGTAGGCCTGGTCCGTGGGGGACCCTCCCTGAACCCATCCGCAGCGATGCATGCCGGCCGCCTTCGAAAAATGTTTTGTGGTTTCGCGACATGATACGCCCCCGCTGGGACCGCCGCCACGACTGCCTGTAACATCTTTGTCGGCGGTGACTTATGCAAAAACGCCAAGTTGTCAAATTTTTGACTGGCGCTCGCTGTGGCGGCATGAGATAATAAAACTGCAAAAAATATTCAGGCGACACCGCGTGCTTGTGGTAATCTGTAGCCAAGGTCGCCAGCCGAAGAGCCCCGCGACAATCAGGAGGTCGTCCCATGCGTGCCGTCCTGTCCCTCCTCGTCCTGGTTCTCCTTGCTTCCGCCGCCGTGGCCAGCGACAAGCCGCCGCTGGATCCGACCAACCCGCTCGTCCCGCAGGCCAGGTTGAAGTCGCCGGGCAATGCCCTGCTGCAGTTGTCGCCGATGTACGTCGAGATCCGCGACTCTCTCGCGGTGGCCGACGCGCAGCAGAAGCAACTGCTGGCCGACCTGACCCTGGCCGCGGACGTGGCGAGCGCCGATGCGATCGTCCGCAAGCTCGAGGCCTTGCCGGTCGAGACGCTGCTGACCATCCTGAGGATCCAGCTGCGTTACGCGCACGACCAGGACCGCAAGGATCTCGAGCGCCAGATCGAGCTGCGCATGCTGGAGTTGACGGCCAGCGGCAGGATCTGAGCGCGGTCGCGCCGTGGCGCGGTGCACGGAACCCTGAAGACGTTTCCGGCGTATGGATGCCGGCGCGCGGCGGGCTGTGCCCGTCGCGCCCGTCATGGGTGGCGCCGCCCCTTCCCGGTCGCAGTACCCGCGGAGCTTGGATGGACACGAAAAATTCCCCGGACCCGGCGTCGCGCGCACGCACGATCCTCGTCATCAGGCCCGTCCTCAAGATCGCCGGCGGCACCATCCGCCTGGCCTGGTGGGACGGCGAGGGCCCCGAGCAGCCATGCGGAACACTGGCCGTCGACGGCGACCCCGACCACGACTGGCCCGGCCTGGCGGCCGAGGTCGACGCGGCGCTCGCGGGCGGTTGCCGGCGGTTCATCCTGGACCTGGACCGGGTGCCCTGGATGAACTCGCGGGGGCTGGGCCGGCTGGTGGCCCTGTGGAAGTCGCTGGACACCGCGGGCGCGCGCCTGGTGGTGGTCTGCTCCAGCGACCGGATCGTCAACATCCTGCGCATCGCCCAGCTCGATGAGATCCTGCGCCCGCTCCCCAGCCTTG
>CAINDZ010000775.1 GCA_903847545.1 uncultured bacterium
CCGGTGTAGGGCACGGCCACGCGCAGCACGGCGATGACGCGCATCAGCTCGGCGTCGCCCACCACCCGCATGCCGCCCAGGTCCACGCCCTGCGCGGGGCGCAGGCGCGGGAAGCTGAGCGTGTGCGGGCCCACGCCGTGGCGTTCCTGCAGGTGGCGCGCGTGCGCGACCAGGCCCAGCGTGTCGAAGCGCCAGTCGGCCAGGCCGAACAGCACGCCCAGGCCGACGTCGTCGCAGCCGGCGTCGATGGCCCGGCCCGGCCCGTCCAGCCGCCACAGGTAGTCGCCCTTGCGCGTGCCGCGCGGGTGCAGGCTGGCATAGGCGGCGTGGTCGTAGGTCTCGTGGAAGATCTGGTAGGTGCCGATGCCCGCCTCGCGCACGGTGCGGTAGCCGGCGTCGTCCAGCGGGGCGGCGTTCACGTTGACGCGGCGGATCTCGTCGTGGCCGCTCTTCGTCGCGTAGATGGCCCGCACCGTGTCGGCGATGACCTGCGCGTCGTACCGCGGGTGCTCGCCGAAGACCACCACCAGGCGCTTGTGCCCGGCGGCCTCCAGGGCGCGCGCCTGGGCGCGCACCTCGGCGTCGTCCAGCGTGCGCCGCACGATGTCCGGGTTCGAGCGCCGGAAGCCGCAGTAGGCGCAGTCGTTCACGCAGTCGTTGCCCACGTAGAGGGGGGCGAACAGCACGATGCGGTCGCCGTACACGCGCCGCTTCAGCGCGCGCGCCGTCTCGTGGATCTCCTCGACCAGTTGCGGGTCCCCGGCGCGCAGCAGCACGGCCGTCTCGGCCACGGTCAGGGGCTGCAGCTCGAGGCCCTTGGCCAGCACCTCGCGCACCTCGGACGCGTCCGCGGCGCCGGCGCCCAGCAGTTCGCGCAGCGCCCCGTCGTCGATGAAGTCCACGGCGCCCGGGCCCGGGACCAGCTGCGGCAGGCGGCTCACGGCTCGCTCCTCGCCTCGCGACGGGCGTCGCCGCGGCCCTCGCCGACCGTGCGCCCGATCGCGTGCAGCCGCTTGCGCAGGCAGCCGTCGCAGACGTCGGCCGTCTCGCGCAGGCAGGCCTTGTCGGGATAGATCTCGTAGTGTTCGCGGTAGCGCGTCGGCGTCAGGTTCGGCATCAGCACGTTGGCGCCGCGCGACAGGGCCAGCTCGCGCCCCTCGGCGCGGTTGACCGTCGCCAGCGCGGTCGTGCCCGGGATGTTGGCGCCGGGGCAGGCCAGCCGGGCCAGCGCCACCATCCTGTAGGTCATCAGCTCGCTGTCCCAGGCGGGACGCGGCTCGGCCGCCAGCGGCGTGGCCGGGTGGGGCAGGTAGGGGCCGAGGCCGATCATGTCCAGGTCCAGGCGCGCGAACATCGCGATGTCGTCGGCCAGGTCGTCCAGCGTCTGGCCGGGCAGGCCCACCATGACGCCGCCGCCCGCGGCGTAGCCCAGCGCGCGCAGGCGGCGCAGCATCGCGATGCGGTCGGAAGGCTCGCGTCCGCGTGACGGGTGGATGCGGTCGTACAGCGCGCGATTGGACGTCTCGAAGCGCAGCAGGTAGCGGTCGGCGCCCGCCTCGCGCCAGGCCGCCAGTTCCTCGTCCGTGCGCTCGCCCAGGCTGAGCGTGATCGCCAGGGGCGTGTGCTTGCGGATGGCGCGGATGGTCTCGGCGACCACCTCGGGCTCCAGGCCGAAGTCCTCGCCCGCCTGCAGCACGACCGTCCCGTAGCCCAGCGCCGTGGCCTGCAGCGCGCACTCGAAGATCTCGAGGGGGGACATGCGGTAGCGCGTGACCGGCGCCCCGGCGCGGATGCCGCAGTACGCGCACGTGCGCACGCAGTGGTTCGACACCTCGACCAGCCCGCGCAGGTGCACCTCGTCGCCCACGACCCGGCGGCGCGCCTCGTCGGCGCGGCGCCACAACTCGTCCAGGCGCGCGGGATCGTCCTCGCGCAGCCAGCCCAGCACCTCGGCGCGCGTCATCACGGCAGCACCGCCGTCTCCTGCGCCACGCCGGCGCGACCGAGGGTCACGGTGAACGTCGAGCCCACGTCCGGCTCGCTC
>CAINDZ010000776.1 GCA_903847545.1 uncultured bacterium
AACACGCCTTCCAGATCCAAGAGGTGTCCCATGCACCAGCAGGCACTGATCGAGAAACTGAAGAACCGCAAGGCGCGCCTGAGCGTGCTGGGCCTCGGCTATGTGGGCCTGCCGCTGGCGGTCGCGTACGCCAAGGCCGGGTTCGAGGTCGTCGGCTTCGACCTGTCGGCCGAGAAGGTCGACCAGGTCAACAACAAGCGCAGCTACATCATCGACATCAGCGATGAGGAACTGGCCGAGGCGGTCAAGCCCGGTGGCCTGCGCGCGACGACCGACTTCTCGGAGCTCGCGACCTGCGACGCCTGCAACATCTGCGTGCCGACGCCGCTGGGCAAGACCCGCGACCCGGACATCTCGTACATCCAGTCGGCCGTCGCGTCGATCTCCGCGACGATGCACGCGGGCATGCTCGTCATCCTCGAGAGCACGACCTACCCCGGCACGACCGAGGAGGTCATCCTGCCGATCCTGTCGAAGGACGGCCTCGTCGTCGGCAAGGACTTCTTCCTGGCCTTCTCGCCCGAGCGCGTCGACCCGGGCAACGCGACCTACACGACCATCAACATCCCGAAGGTCGTCGGCGGCGTGACGCCCGCCTGCACCGAGGTGGCGCGTCACCTGTACAGCCAGGTGATGAACACGGTGGTGCCCGTGTCGTCGGTGCGCGTGGCCGAGACGGTCAAGCTGCTGGAGAACACGTTCCGCAGCGTGAACATCGCGATGGTGAACGAGCTGGCGCTGATGTGCTCGGCGATGGACATCGACGTCTGGGAAGTGATCGCGGGCGCCTCGACGAAGCCCTTCGGCTTCATGCCCTTCTACCCGGGCCCGGGCCTCGGCGGCCACTGCATCCCCATCGACCCGTTCTACCTGTCGTGGAAGGCCAAGCAGTACGGCTCGGAGGCGCGCTTCATCGAGCTGGCCGGGCAGATCAACGGCGCGATGCCCAAGCACGTCGTCTCGCTGACGGCGGGCGCGCTCAACACGCGGAAGAAGGCGCTCAACGGCAGCAAGGTGCTGGTCGTCGGCGTGGCGTACAAGCCGGCCATCGACGACCTGCGCGAGTCGCCGGCGCTGGACATCATCGAGCTGCTGACCAAGGCCGGGGCCGTGGTGTCGTGGTACGACCCGCACGTGCCCGAGCTGCCGGCGGGCATCCACGGCGAGCACCTGCGGGCGTGGGACAAGGCCGCGCTGGGCGCCTTCGACGCCGCGGTCATCGTCACGCCGCACCCGGGCGTGGACCACAAGGTGCTGCTGGGCGCGGGGCCTGTCGTGGTCGACAGCCGCAACGCGCTGCGCGGCGAACAGCATCCCGACCTGGTGAAGCTCTAGGTCGCGAAAGGAACCGCAAGCATGGCGAAGTACCTGGTGACCGGCGGGGCCGGCTTCATCGGCTCCCACCTGGCGAAGGCCCTGGCCGCCGCCGGGCACGAGGTCGTGGTCCTGGACAACCTGTCCACGGGCCGGCGCGCGAACCTGGACGATGCGACCGGCCGCCTCGAGCTGGTCGAGGGCAGCATCACCGACCTGGACACGGTCGAGCGCTGCTGCCGCGGCGTGGACTGCGTGTTCCACCAGGCGGCGCTGCCCAGCGTCCCGCGCAGCGTGGCCGACCCGATCGCCAGCGACGAGACGAACGTGGGCGGCACCCTGCGCGTGTTCTGGGGCGCCCACCGGCAGGGCGTGCGGCGCGTCGTGTACGCGGCCAGCAGCTCGGTCTACGGCAACACCGAGGAGCTGCCCAAGCACGAGGGGATGCCGCAGCGCCCGCTGTCGCCCTACGCCGTGAACAAGTGCGTGGGCGAGATGTACGGCGCGGTGTTCAACAACCTCTACGGCCTGGGCACCGTCGGCCTGCGCTACTTCAACGTCTTCGGGCCGTTCCAGGACCCGCAGAGCCAGTACGCCGCCGTGGTGCCGAAGTTCATCACGTCGTTCCTGCGCGAGGAGGCGCCGGTCATCCACGGCGACGGCGAGCAGTCGCGCGACTTCACGTTCGTGGCGAACGTCGTCGAGGCGAACATCGCCGCCTGCGGCGCCCCGGACGCGGCGGGCGGTCGCTCGTACAACATCGCGCTGGGCGGGCGCATCTCGGTCACCGACCTGTGCCTGAAGATCCGCGCGCTGGTCGGGGCGCAGGTGATGCCGCGCTACGACACGGCGCGCGCCGGCGACGTCAAGCATTCGCAGGCCGACGTCACCCTCGCGCGCGAGCAGCTGGGCTACGTCGGCACGGTCGACCTGGACGAGGGCCTGCGGCGCACGGTGGAGTGGTACCGCGCGCGGGCCGCGTCCAGCGGCCAGGGATCCTGAACATGGGAAGGCGTGACATGAAGGCGATGTTCCTGGTGATGCTGCTGGCGCTGGCGACGGCCGGCGCCGCGACGGCCCAGTCCGACGCGCAGCCGAACGGCGCGATCGCCCCGGGCGACGTCCTGCAGATGGTGGTGCCGGGCCGCCCGGACCTGGACCGCTCGCTGGTGGTCAACGCCGCCGGCAGCGTCGAGGTGCCGCAGGTCGGCGAGGTGCGCCTGTCCGGGCTGTCGATCGCCGAGGCCGGCGTGATGCTGAAGCAGCGCCTGCGCCTGATCGCGCCGACGCTCGACACCGTCGAGCTGACGCGCGCGGCGGTGGTCTCGTTCCGCGTCTACGTGCTCGGGCAGGTCGGCCATCCCGGCGCCGTCGAGTTCAAGCAGCTGCCGACCATCTGGGAAGTGGTGCGCGCGGCCGGCGGGCCCGCCGCGTCGGCGGACCTGCGCTCGGCGCGCATCATCCGCGAGGTTCCCGGCACGACGCCGGTGACGCTGCCGATCGACCTGTCGGGCGTCATGGACGGGACCTCGTTCCCGTCGGTCGAGCTGCGGGACGGCGACACGCTGGTCGTGCCGGCGCTGGCCGAGGGCGTCTCGGGCGTCCCCTCGACGCGCGGCGTGAAGGTGTTCGGCGGCGTCGGCGTGCCCTCGATCGTCGCGGTCGACGGCCCGACGCCCCTGATGGACGTCCTGATGCGCGCCGGCGCGCCGACGCCCGCGGCGAACATGAAGAAGATCTCGTGGGTGCACCAGGTCGACGGCGTCGACCAGGCCCGCATCATCAACCTGGCCAGCTACCTGGACAAGGGCGACCCCGAGGGCAATCCCCTGATCCACCCGGGCGACACCGTGAACGTGGCCCTGACCAAGCCCGGCCGGCTGCAGAGCGGCCTGGGGTTCCTGGTGGGCTCGGCCGCCTCGCTGGCCGCGGTGTTCATCGCGATCAACAACGCGAACTGACGACGGTCCTGTCGCCGCTTCACGAGTCCGCCGGCGCCCCGGGTGCCGGCGGGCTCGTTTCCATGAGCAGGCGCCGCGACGGACCCCAGAACGCCAGGCCGATGGCGACCGCCAGCCAGAGGGTGACCACGCGGATGATGAGCGCGGCGGCGCCCGCCGGTGCGCTGCCCACGGCCAGGCGCCCCAGCAGCCAGACGATGGCCGCCTCGGTGCCGCCCAGGCCTCCCGGCAGGAAGCTGAGCGACCCCAGCAGCGTGGCGCTGGCGTAGACGAAGCAGGCCGGGCCGACGCCGACGTCGAGGCCCAGGCCGCGGCAGACCAGCCACATGCCGACGCCCTCGCACGCCCAGGCGGCGGTCGACAGGACGACCGAGCCCAGGGCGTCGCGGGGCCCCAGCAGCGTGCCCAGCCCCGTGGCGGCGCCTTCGAGGCCCTCCCGGTACCGGGCCAGGCTCGGCCGCGCGGCCAGGCGCGCCAGCAGGCGTTCGCGGACCGGCCGCAGGTGGAACAGCGCCAGCAGGATCGGCACCCCGGCAGCGGCCGCCAGGCCGCCCCCGATGCCCGCCAGGGACCCGGTCCAGGTCGCCAGGCCGGCGGCCGCCATCAGCAGGACGCCCAGGAAGTCGTAGATCCGCTCGCTGAGCACGATGGGCACGCCCCGCGACAGCGGGATGCCGAACCGCTCGCGCAGCAGGGCGGCCTTGAACACCTCGCCGATCTTGCCGGGCGTGATCACCATCAGGAACGCCGAGAAATAGAGGATGAGCGAGCACCGCAGGGGCACCCGCGCGTCCAGCCGCCGCAGGTACCATTCCCAGCGCAGCCAGCGCAGGCCGTAGTTCACGAGCGACAGGCCGGCCAGCGGCACCAGGAGGCCGATGGGAAAATTTCTGAGATTTTCGCGGAGATGCCCCCAGCCGATGATCGCGGCCCCGGCCACGTAGACGACGGCCGTGGCGGCCACGATGAGAAACGACCGGGCAACCCAGCGACCGGGCCTGTGCATGGATAAACGCCTTTCTATTCCGCAAAACCGTTGAATTTGTTGAAGTTGTGGTAAGTTCTCATTATGGCCGATATCGGCCGCGATGGCAACCGTTAAGACGCGCGGTAGGGTGGCACAGGCCTGGCGGTTCGCTCACGATAAGGAAAATTTCGGTTGCCAACCTGACTGCGTTGGTTTACAATGAAGAGGTGAAGGGCGATGCGGCTTGGTCCGGGGGGTCCAGCCATCAATCATGCTCGCCGACAATTTTTTACGCCATGACTTGCGAGGCGCGGTAAGCGCCGGCGGTGAGGACTATGGGCAAGAGGCTTGGCAACGGGGACAACGAGAACGTCATGCACGCGCCGGTCGGCCTCGGGGGCGGCTCCGGCAGCGTGGCGGCGGCTCTGGCGGCGCCTGCCGGCGGCCACGCGGTCGCGGACGGGATCGTCGCGGTTCCTGCGTACTCCGGGACGCTGCGCGTGCCCGGCGTGCTTTTCCTGGGGTTCAAGCGGGGCTGCGACATCGTGGTCTCGCTCGCGGCGCTGGCGTGCTTCGGCCTGCTGCTGCCGCTGCTGGCCATGATCATCAAGCTGGACTCGCCGGGCCCGGTGTTCTTCTCGCAGGAGCGCGTGGGCATCAACCGTCGTCGCGCCCGCCAGGGGCACGAGGGCGTCGAGCGCCGCAAGGTGCTGCAGCCGGGTCGTCCGTTCAAGGTGATCAAGCTGCGGACGATGGGCGTGCATGCCGAGGCCGGCGGTCCGCAGTGGGCCTCGAAGAACGACGTGCGCATCACGCGCGTGGGCCGCTTCCTGCGCAAGACGCGCCTGGACGAGGTGCCCCAGTTCCTGAACGTGCTGCGCGGCGAGATGAGCCTGGTCGGCCCGCGTCCGGAGCGCCTGGTGTTCGTGCGGCAGCTGGAGAAGGAGATCCCCTTCTACCGCGACCGCCTGCTGGTCCTGCCCGGCATCACCGGCCTGGCGCAGGTCATCAACGGCTACGACGACGGCATCGAGTCGGTGCGGCGCAAGATCGAGCTCGATCGGCAGTACATCCACTCGGCCGGCTTCATCACCGAGTTCAAGATCCTGCTCGCCACCGTCAGCGTCGTGCTGAAGGGCGAGGGCGCCCGCTGACCTCGGGCCGGCGTGGACGTGTTGACGGGGGCTGCGGCGACGCGGCCCTCGTCGTTTTTGCAGGCTTTCCGGGCCGCCCCGCGGCTGATCCCGAACGACCTTGCCTCGCCACGGCGGCAGGTGCATAATGCGCGCGGCGGCGGCGCGGCCGCCTTCGCCCGGCGCACCGGACCCGTGATCCCCCGCAAGGACTCCATGAAGCCCCTGATCCTGGTCATCGATGACGAAGAGGCCATCCGCCTGTTCCTGGAATCGACCCTGGAGGACGAGGGCTACGACGTGCGCACCGCCGCGACCGGCGGCGAGGGCCTGGCGGCCGTCTTCGAGCGCGTGCCCGACCTGGTGCTGCTGGACCTGATGCTGCCGGACATGAGCGGCTTGCAGGTGCTCGGCAGCATCAAGGAGAAGATCCCGCACCTGTGCGTCATCATGCTGACGGCCTACCGCGAGGCGGACACGGCCGTCCGGGCGATGAAGCTCGAGGCCTTCGACTACGCCACCAAGCCGATCCAGCTGAAGCACCTGCTCGCGGTCGTGAAGAAGGGCCTCGACGTGACGGCCGAGGCGCGCGAGCGGTACCGGCGCGTGACGCAGTCGGACCTCTTCGGCGGCATCGACGATGTCGTGCCCAGCCAGAGCCCGGCCATGATGGAGGTCTACGACACGGTGCGGCGGATCTCCGCCGGCGGGGCCACGACGGTGCTGATCGAGGGCGAGTCGGGGGTGGGCAAGGACGTGGTGGCGGGGCTGATCCACCGGACCTCGCCCCGGCGCGACTTCCCGTTCCTGGACATCAACTGCGCCGCCCTGCCCGAGCACCTGCTCGAGAGCGAGCTGTTCGGTCACGAGAAGGGCGCTTTCACCGACGCGGTCAGCCAGAAGATGGGCCTGCTCGAGCTGGCGAACGGGGGCACCCTGTTCCTGGACGAGATCGGGGAGATGGCCCTGACGGTCCAGGTGAAGCTGCTGCGGGTGCTCGAGAAGATGGTCTTCCGCCGGGTGGGCGGCCTGCAGGACATCGGCGTCGACGTGCGGATCGTGGCGGCGACGAACAGGAACCTCGCATCCCAAGTGAAGGCAGGGACTTTCCGCGAGGACCTCTACTATCGCCTGAACGTGGTGCGGCTGGCGGTGCCGCCCCTGCGGTCGCGGACCGAGGACATCCTGCCCCTGGCGGAGTTCTTCCTTGGCAAGTTCGGCAAGCGGTTCGGGAAGAACTTCAAGCAAATCGACAAGGATGCTGCGGCGGCGCTGGTTGGCTATCGCTGGCCCGGCAACATCCGCGAGCTGCGGAACGTGGTGGAGCGCGCCGTGCTGCTGGAGGAGGGGATCGCCCTGACGGCGGCCCACCTGCGGCTGGCCGAGGCCGAGCAGGCGCAGAATGCGGACCTGCCGACCACCCTGGCCGACGTGCTGGCGGGCCCCCTGCCGGACGCCGGCGTGGACCTGGAGGTGCTCGTGGGGCAGTTCGAAGAAGCGCTGGTCCGCAAGGCGTTCGCCGCCGCGGACGGCAACCAGAGCCTGGCCGCGCGCCTGCTGAAGCTGAACCGGGACAAGTTCCGGTACCGGCTGCGGCAGTACGGGATCCGCTCGTGAGCGCCCGGCGCGCCCTCGGGCTGGCCCTGGCGCTGGGGCTCGTGGCGGTGCTGGCCGGCGCCTGCGGCATCTACACGGCCAGCAGCGGCCGGGTGGCCGAGGACCGCAAGCGCGTATTCGTGGCCTTCCTGGAGAACGAGACGCCCGAGGCCAACATCGGGGTCGAGTTGAGCGACGCGATCGTCGCCGCCTTGCAGCGCGACAACACCCTGAAGGTGGTCGGCGAGGATGCGGCCGATGCGACGGTGACCGGCAAGGTGACGCGCTACCTGTTGCGCGAGATGGCCACGCGGGCCGACCTGACGGTCAACGAGTACCAGGTGCAGATCGCCGTCTCGCTGACGTTCACGATCAAGAGGACGGGCGAGACGATCTTCGAGAAGCGCACCTTCAACGGCACCGGCAACTATGTGCTGAACGACCCGCAGGGCACGACCGAGGAGTCTGCGCGGACCGAGGCGGCCGGGCAGATCGTGCGGGACATCCTGGCGCAGGTGGTCGAGGACTGGTAGGGGCTTCCCGGCACGGCCGGGGTGGTGGCGAACGCGGAGGGTGGTGAGTGATGGCGGTGCGCGGCGGCAGGGGCGAGCAGGGGGAACCCGGCTTCCAGGAACTGGTGCGCGACGACCTGAAGACCGGCAAGTTCCGGCCGGTGTACCTGCTGGCCGGCGAGGACATCCTGCGGGTCGAGGGCGTGGTTGAGAAGATACGCAAGGATGCGCTCGGAGAGTCCGGCGCCGTCTTCAATTACCACGTGTT
>CAINDZ010000777.1 GCA_903847545.1 uncultured bacterium
AGCATCGAGATGACGGCCTCGGCCACCATCGGCATGTAGATGATGACGCGCCGCCGCCACGGCCGCCGCCGTAGCCGCCGCCGCCGCCGCCGCCGCGGGGCTTGTCCTCGGCCTGGTTGACGCGCAGCGCACGGCCGCCGAATTCCTTGCCGTCGAGGGCCTGGATCGTGCCGGCGATCGCGTCGTCATCCATCTCGATGAAGCCGAAGCCGCGCGGACGGCCCGTCTCGCGGTCGTTGATCAGGGCCACCGAGTGCACGGTGCCGTACTGGCCGAACAGCTGGCGGAGTTCATCTTCGGTCGCGGAGAACGGGAGGTTGCCGATGTACAGTTTCTTCAAGGTCTTGTCTCCAAGTGCCGGCTTGCCGGCGTAACCAAGCGCTCATGATCGACGGCTAGTTCCACCAAATCCATCGCGCTTCTAGCATTCCGGCATCACGATGATCGCCGGTGTCCCATCTGGCAGCGTCTCGGCGAAGATCGCCACAGCCGCCGCCGTCCTACCATGATAACACAAGGTGGCCCGCCGCGACAAGCTCTCCCGTGGCCGCGGATCCGGCGCGCCGCCCCAACACGCTTTCGTGCTGTCCCCCTTGCACTTAGGCGATTGTGGGCCGTTCGGGGGCCGCCCCCGGGCCGTCCGGAACCCGCCACCCGAGGCGCGGGACCTACCGCAACAGGGTCATCTTCCGCGTCTCGGCGTAGTCCCCCGCCCGCAGCGAGGCGAAGTACGTTCCCGAGGGCAGCGCACGTCCATCGGCATCGATCGCCCGCCATGTGACGCTGTGGTTGCCGGCCTCGAGGTCGGCGTCCACCAGGTTGGCCACCTGGCGTCCCTGCAGGTCGAAGACCACGAGCCGGCAGCGCGCCGGGCGTTCCAGCGCGAAGGTGATCACGGTGCGCGGGTTGAACGGATTGGGCCAGGCGCCGACCAGTCGCGTCGCGCCCGGCGGCGCGTCGCCCACGGGCGAGGTGGCGTCCACCGCCACGGTGACGGTCGTCACCGCCGACGGCGCGATGTTCACGTCGACGTAGCAGATGACCGGCACGGAGGTCTCGTCCACCTGCGACAGCACGCCGCCGGTGACGACATAGCCGCCCGCCGCGGGCATGGCCACCTTGAGGCGCCCGTTCTCGAAGCGTTCCGCGTAGCCGTTGGTGATGGTCGCGGTCACCTGGTCGTGCGTGCCGTCGTTGGCGGGCGCGTAGCCGACCGTCAGCGTCTGCCCATTGAGGCCCGCCTCGAGCGTGGGCCGCGGGTCCAGCCGCCCGTCGGCGAAGCGCACCAGCCGGAAGGGGCGGTTCGTGCCGCTGGCGTTGTCGGTCAGGATGTCGTAGGGCGGTGTCACGTCGTCGGTGCTCGAGTGCACGTGGCCGGCCAGCGCCATGTCCACGTGCAGCGCCGCCAGGTCCAGCTGCCCGGCGAAGTCGTAGTGGTGCAGCAGCACCTTCGTCGTGCGCGTCGTCGCCGCCAGGTCCGCCTGCAGCCACGCCAGCTGCTGCGCCGTGAAGCTGGTGTAGCCGTAGAACTCGGTGCGCCAGCCGTCGTAGTTGTCGTACGCCTCCATCGTCGCGAAGTGCACGGGGCCGTAGTCGAAGCTGTAGTTCTGCGTGCGCAGCGGCGCGCCCGCCGGCGGGTTGCCCAGCCGCTTCCACCCGAAGAACCGCCACCAGTCGCGCCGCGAGGTGCCGTCGACCGGCGGCGTCGAGTCCCAGCCGCCCAGGTCGTGGTTGCCCGCCGTCAGGAACACGGGCACCTCGAACTCGCGCAGCTCCTGCTGGGCGCGGCTGTAGTAGCGCCGCCCCAGGTAGTCCTCGAGTTCGCCCTCGTTGATGAAGTCGCCGGTGATCGCCACGAACGCCGGGTTGATGACGCTGATGTCGTTGATGATGTGCCGCAGCCCCACCGTCGTCGAGCTGTCGGTCGCCGCGCCGGCCTCGTAGTAGTAGAGGTACGTCGGCAGGTGCGTGTCGGTGACCTGCACGAAGTAGAAGTCGTCGGGGTTCGTCAGCTGCACCTTCACCGCGTGCCGCGTCACGTCGTTGATGCCGCCGGCCGCCGTCACGCGCAGGTCGTACAGGTCGTACACCGGCACGTCGGGCACCAGGGCCTTCAACGTCCACCACAGCGTCGTCGCGTCGTACTGCGCCGACTGGACCTGCAGCGGGATGCTGAACGCGCCGCGCTCCAGGCTCGCCGTCCAGCCCGTCGTCGCGGGCAGGGCCGAGCACGAGATGTCCAGCACGGTGCCCGGCTGCACGATCGACGGGATGTTCAGCAGCGGCTTCTGGATCACCGTCAGCGTGTCGCCGAGGGCCCAGGTCTGGGCATGGGCGGCGGGGGCGCCGAGCAGGAGCGCCGTCGCCACGAGGGCGAGCGGCAGCAGGCGGTGGATTCTCATGTGATGCGGTCCTGTTTCTGCGAGGAGGTGTGGGCGAGCCTCAATGATAACAGTCCCAGTACCCGCGATTCAACCCGGGCCCGCGATTCAACCCGTGCCCGCGATTCAACCAGTCGCGCTGGCCCGGGCCGGGCCCGCGTCGTATCATCGCGCCGGCCCTGATCCCGGGAGGAACGCCATGCACTACCGCAACACGCAGGTCGGCTGGGCCGTGCTGGCCCCGCTCGCCGTGGCCCTGGTCGTGGTCGGCCTGGCTGCCGTCTCGTCGGCCGAAGGCGCCTTCGGCGCCGCGGTCCCGCTGGTCATCCTGGCGTTCGTGGCGCTGCTCTTCGTCAGCCTGACCACCGAGGTCGACGAGCAGGCGCTGCGCCTGCGCTTCGGCATCGGCCTGGTGCGGCGCAACATCGCGTTGGCGGACATCGCCTCGTGGGAACGCGTCCGCAACCCCTGGTACCTGGGCTGGGGCATCCGCAACTACGGCCGCGGCCTGCTCTACAACGTGGCCGGCCTCGACGCCGTCGAGGTGCACCTGCACAACGGCAGCCAGCTGCGCGTGGGCACCAACGACCCCGACGGCCTTTGCGCCGCCTTGTCGGGACGCCTGGGCGTTCCCGCCGCGCCGACGGACGCCACGCGCGCCGTCGCGAGCCGCGCCCAGCGCCGCTACGTCATGGCCAGCGCCTTCGCCGTGCTGGCCGCGTTCATCGGCGTCGGCATCATGCTCTTCACGCAGTCGCGCCCCATCACCGTCACGGTCGACGCGCAGGGATTCGCCGTCGACGACGCGGCGTACGACGTGCGCGTGCCCTGGTCCGAGGTCACCTCGGTGGAGCTCATCGACCGCGTGCCGCACATGTCCATGCGCACGAACGGCCTGGCCATGGGCGGCATCCTGCGCGGCTACTTCCGCTCGCCCGAGCTGGGCAACGGCCGCCTCTACGTCGACACGCACAAGCCGCCGTTCGTGCTGCTGAAGACCAGCGGCAAGTCGCGGTTCATCGTGGTGAACGTCGCGGATGCGGGGAAGACGCGGGCGTTGTATGAGGAGGCGGTGGGGGCGTGGGAGAAGGGGCGGTAGGCAGGAAGGCGGCGGGCCGGAACCGGATCCGACCCACCGCCCGCGCAGGCTGGATTTGCGCCAACCAGACTTGCGCCACCTAAACTTGCGCCACCTAAACTTGCGCCGGCGCAAGTCCCTCCACGCAGGCCACGGACAGCCCCTCCCCCGCAACGTCCAGCACCAGCGTCCGCTCGGGCAGCACCTCGCCGTTCAGGATGACATCCGCCACCCGATCCTGCACCTCGCGCTGGATGACACGCTTCACCGGCCGCGCCCCGAACACCGGGTCGAACCCGCGCTCGGCCAGCCACGCCACCGCCGCATCGGTCACCTCGAGGCCCACTTCCTGCTCGGCCAGCGACCGCGCCACTTTCGCCAGCTCCAGTCGCACGATGCGCGCCACCTGCTCGCGCCCCAGCGACGCAAACCGCACGATGCCGTCCAGCCGGTTCAGCAACTCGGGCCGGAAGTGCCCGCTCAACCCTTCGAGCAGCCGCGCCTCGCCGCGCGCATCGCCCGGGCGCATCTCGTACTCGGCGCCCTGGCACAGGTTCGACGTCATGATCACCAGCGTGTTGCGGAAGTCCACGACACGCCCGCGACCATCGGTCAGCCGCCCGTCGTCCAGCAACTGCAGCAGCACGTTCATCACCTCGGGATGCGCCTTCTCGACCTCATCGAGCAGCACGACGCAGTACGGGTGCCGCCGCACAGCCTCGGTCAGCTGCCCGCCGCTCTCGAAGCCGACGTAGCCGGGAGGCGCGCCGATCATCCGCGCCACCGCGTGGCGCTCCATGTACTCGGACATGTCCAGCCGCACCAGGTGCGTCTCGTCGCCGAACAGCTCGGCCGTC
>CAINDZ010000778.1 GCA_903847545.1 uncultured bacterium
ATGCCGTCCTTGTCCGTGATGACCGCCACGTAGCGCGTGCCGACCTTGTTGCACTGGACGGTGTAGTAGGACGTGCCCGGGTAGTTGGCCTGCTCGGTCTTGAACGGCGGCGGCGTCAGGTCGTAGCCTTCCTCGTACGTGCCGCCGCAGGCCAGATGGGCGTCGTGGTGGCCGAAATCGGCGTGGCCGGTGATGTAGGCCTGCCCGTTCAGGCAGAGGTTACCGCCGACCTCGGCGTCGCCGACGATGAACAGCGCCATGTCGAAGGCCGTGTGCGGCACGCTGACCACGGCCCGGATCCGTCGCGAGGCCTGGTTGACGCGACCGGTGGCGACGATGTTCACGACTTCGTCGCCGTTGGCCAGCGTGGTGTCGGACAGGGCCAGGTCGTAGTGGCCGCGGCCGCACGCCACGTCGTTCCAGCCGTCGCGCCAGGCCTCGTCCTCGAGGAACTTGGCCCGCGTGCGTTCGATGGCGGCGTCTGCCAGGTAAAAGGCCTCGGTGGAATCCTGACGGTACACCGCGCCCTTGGTCTCGGCAGCCGCCACCCCGAAGATGGCATAGCCGACGATGGTCACCAGCAGGACCGCGACGGCGGCGGCCAGCAGGACGTAGCCGTCCCGGCCGGCCTTGCGTGGATCCCGTTGTCCGTTCGCGACCATGGCCCCTCCTAGAACGGCATCGTGCGGTTGCGCAACGTGATGCGGGTGTTTCGCGCGGCGGATTCGCCGTCGGCGTTCTGCAGCGTGACCGCCAGCGTCAGGCTGGTGGTGTCCGCGTTGGCGCTGCAGGAGAAGCTGTTGCAGGCCCACGGAGCCATGTCGCGCCCATCCTCCTGCAGGCGCTGGCCGGCCGCCGTGGAGAAGCGCCGGTACGTGTGCGTCAACGTCCCGTCCGCGTCGTAGGTGCGGAACTCCGTGGCCGAGACCACCCGCAGGCGCCGCGACGAGCGGATCGAGTGCGACATGCGCTCGACGGCGTCGGAGATGTTCTGCTGCAGGTATACCTTGTCGTTGCCGGCCTTCCAACTGCGTGAGTTGACCAGCATGATCTTGCCGAGCGCCGCCACGACGATCAGCGAGACGAACAGCGCCACCACCATCTCGATCAGGGTGAATCCGGACCGCCCGCGGCGGGTCGTCGTCAGTTCCATGACAGCCCCCGGGCCAGGATGGTGGTGCACGAGACCGAACGCGTGATGGCGGTCGTGTTGATCATCTCGGGCCAGGACACGGTCACGAGGATCGTGGTGGCCTGCGCCTCCGGGTAGTCGGAGGAGATGGTGTTGCGCGCCGTGTAGGTGACGCCGTCCACCACGTATTGGGTGGACTGGGCGTGGAGGCCGACAAGGTTGGCGTAGGTCGTGTCGCGACGGATGGCCTCGAGATGCCTCTCGACGACATTGGTCGCGGCGCGTCGCCGGTCCTCCATGACGATCTGCTTGCGGGCGGCGCCATGCACGCGCGCAAGCCCGAAGAACATGATCAGCAGCAGGATCGCCGCGATCATGACCTCGAGCA
>CAINDZ010000779.1 GCA_903847545.1 uncultured bacterium
GGACATCCGCGGCATCATCGACCGGCTCAGCCAGCGCTTCGACCGCATCGGCCTGAAGAGCCAGCGCTTCGACCAGCTGGCCGGCGACCCGCGCATGCTCGAGCTGATGCACGCGGTCGGCAAGACGAGCATCACCTGCGGCATGGAGGGCATCTCCGACCGCCTGCGCGCGTACCTGAACAAGCGGCTCGAGGACGACAAACTGCGGCGCGCGCTCGCCGCCATCGCCGGCGCGAAGATGCGGCAGGTGAAGATCTTCCTGATCGCGACGGGCCGCGAGCAGGACGACGACTTCGCCGAGTACGCCGCGCTTCTGGCCTGGTTCAAGGACGAGCTCGAGCAGCAGGGCCGCCGCCCGCGCATCATTTTCTCGATCACGCCGCTGGTGCACTTCCCGTCCACGCCGCTGGTGTACGAGGCGCCGCCGTCGCCCGAACTGGTGGCGAAGATGGTGCGGCGCATTGCCGTGACGACCAAGCGCGCCGGCTTCCAGGTGCGGGCCGCGGCGCGCGATCCCGAGGCCGTCGTCTCGCAGGCGCTGGTCAGCGGGCGGCATCCGCAGGCAGTTGCCATGGCCGATGGCGCGGCAGCCGGCGATGCGCGCGCCGTGTGGCGCGCCGTGGTCGGCGCAGTGCGCGAGGGCGGCTACGTCTACTACGACGCGATCACGGGCGGCTTCGCGGTCGACTTCCTGGCGCGGCTCGCGCGTGAGGCCGGCGTGGGGGATGACGGCGCGGTTGCTGCGTCCATCGCGCCGCCGCTGGTCATCGGCACGCCCGATGAGCCCGTGCGCCGCGTTCACGCGTTGAGCCTGCGCGGGCTGGCGGGCCCGGCCGGTGCGCCTGGTCCCAAGCGCGCGCAGGCCGTCCGCGCCGATGCCGCTAACGCCCCCGCGCGCCCGCCGCGCACCGAGCGCACCGCCACCTCGACGGTGCCCGAGATCCGCCGCCGCATCCTCACCGCGCGGCGCGACCGCGTCGAGCGCGCCTTCCAGGTCGACCTCGGCCCGGCCGCCGCGGGCCTGCCGCGTACGTACATGGCCGCCGCGCTCGGCCGCGCGCTGATGCTGGCCGATCCGGAACTCATCGACACGTTCAAGGGCCCGGGCACGTCGCGCTGGGGCGTGAAGGACTTCCCGTGCCGCATCATCGGGCACGATCGCCTGGGCCTGATGTGGTCGGCTGCCGGCGTCGCGCATGTGACCGGACGCTGGAAGGGCGATCCGCAATTCCGGGCCGCGGTGGCCGAGCGGTTCGCGCCGTGGGGGACGGTGCTGGGGCTGGAGGCCGCGGACCTGGCTCAGCCGCGCCTGGCGTTCGCCGCGCCGTTCGCGCCCGAGGGACAGTCGTGGCTGGTGGCGCGCCACCTGAAGTTCGTGCAGCGCCGCCTGCCCGACGGTCCCGGCTACCGCTGCGAGATCGCGCGCGATTCGTTGAAGAAGAAGCTGGTGCTCGACTACCTGCAGCGTGAACTGCCTGACGGTCGCTTCGAAGTAGAAGTCGTCCCGGGGGAGCGCTTCGAGGTCGAGGCGTTCTGCCATGAGGCGTTCCGGCTGCCGGCGCCCGAGGAGCAGGCGCGGGTGACGGCGCGGGCGGTGTTGTATGTGACCTCGGACACCGCGGCGATCACCTGATCGCGCGGAAGTTGAACCCAGTCAGCCCAGGGAATCCTCCAGAGCTTGGCCTCCAACTCCAGCGGCGACGTGCCCTGGCTGTGCGCACCGCTGAATTCACGCATGCTGGGTGCTTTCGTGCTGTGCCGATAGCGACCGCTCAAGCGATTCACTGAAGTACCTCCGGTGATCGCCGCAGGAGACGCATTGGGCATGGTCCGTCGCCCTCGCGAGACCATGTCGCACCCGGGCTCGCCCCTTGCGTCTCCCGGGCTGATTCCCCGCCGCCGGACGGCCGACGCCAGTCCGCTTGCGCCGGCGCAAGTGCCCGCCGGCCTCACCACCTCCCGCCGCCGCAAGGCGTTCGGGAGCGCGCGTGCCCGCTGCGACCTGTCCACCGCCGGCGACAGCCCCCTCTGCACGCGCCTACCGGCAGCGACGCCCGGCGGCCACGCTGCTGCACGAGGTGGTCCGCACCAACCTCGAAACCTGGCTGTCCAGCGCGGCCGCCCGCGATGAGTACGGCCGCGGCGTGCCTCTGCACGTCGAGGCCGCGCTGCGCAACTACCTGAAGTGCGGCATCCTCGCGCACGGTTTTGCCCGCGTCTATTGTGGCAACTGCCGCCACGATTTCCTGGTCGCCTTCTCATGCAAGGGCCGCGACGTGTGCCCGTCGTGCGCCACCCGGCGCATGGTCGACGTTTCGGCTCACATGGTCGATGCGATTTTGCCGCGCGTGCAGCACCGCCAGTGGGTGCTGTCGATGCCCA
>CAINDZ010000780.1 GCA_903847545.1 uncultured bacterium
ATACCTTCACGCCTCGCGCCTTCCGCCCGCCGCGCTCACGCGCCGGGCTCGAGCAGGATCTTGCCGAAGTTCGCGCGACTCTCCAGGCGCTCGTGCGCCCGGGCCGCCTCCTCGAAGGGGAACACGGCGTCGATGCGGGGCGCGACGGCACCCTGGGCCAGCAGGTCCAGCAGCGCGCGCATCCAGCCGGCGGTGCGCTCGCCCTCGTCCCACATGCGGCCGAGGTTGACGCCGCCGATCGAGCGGTTGTCGTTCATCAGCCGGATCGGGTTGATGGCCAGCCACGGCACCCGGGCCAGCGTGCCCAGCGCCGACAGCGTGCCCGAGCGCCGGCCCACGGCCGCGTTCGAGAACCCGAACAGCACCAGGTGGCCCGTCGCGGACAGGCACGCGTAGCTCTCGAGGATCCAGCGCCCGTTGCGCGGCTCCAACGCCGCCTCGACGCCGTGGCCGCCGGTGGCCTCGCGCACCAGCTTCGCTTAGTCGCGGCGCCGCGAGTCGAAGACGAACGACAAGCCCTGCGCGCGCAACTCGTCGTGCTTGGCCGGCGAGGCCGAGCCGAACACGTTCACGCCCGCCAGTGCGCACAGCTGCACCACGGCCTGCCCGACACCGCCCGCCGCCGACTGCACCAGCACGGTGCCGCCGGGCGCCACGGGGGCCATCACGCGCACCATCTGCCAGGCCGTCAGGTAGTTCACGGTCAGGGCCGCCGCGGCGCGCAGGTCCACGCCGTCCGGCAGCGGCCAGGCCAGCGCGGCCGGCACGCACACCTGCTCGCTGTAGCCGCCGAAGTTGCACATCGCCACGACGGGCCGGCCCGTCAGCGCGGCGTCGACGCCCTCGCCGACCGCGTCGATGACGCCCGAGACCTCGTAGCCCGCGACCGCCGGCAGTTTCGGCGCGTCGGGATACAGGCCGCGCCGCATCATCACGTCGGCGAAGTTGACGCCGGCGTAGGCCACCCGCACGCGCACCTGGCCGCGCGACGGCGACGGCGACGGCACGCGGCGGACCTCCAGCACGGAGGGCTCGCCGCGGCGGCGGATCCACACCTGGCGCATCGTGCCCGGCGCTGCGGTTCCCGGTCCCATCGGTCCCCCGTCGAAGGCGGTCTCAGCGGAAGTCGAACCCGCCCGGCCGCGAGCCCGGCAGGCGCGCCTGCGGCGCCGTGAAGTTGTCGGCCACGAAGACGAGGCCGGCTGCATTATCGTCCATGCCGCGCAGGAAGGCCACCCGCAGCTGCACCACCGGCAGCACCAGGTCGGGGTTCCCCACGCGCAGGCCCAGCCCGGCGCTGGCCACCAGCGGGCGGCCCCCCAGGTCCTGCCCCGGCGCGGCCAGGAGCGCCGCATCGGCGAACGCGAACAGTTGGCAGCGGAAGCCCGAGGCCACCCACGGCGGGAACACGCGCCATTCCGTGTCCAGGCCCAGGCGGCGGTCGCCGACCGGCGTCGGCAGGTCCACCTCGCGCGGACCCAGCCCGTCGGCCAGGGACAGCGGCGCCTCCCCGGTCGGGTGCACCGCCCGCGACCACGCCACGCCCGCCAGGAGCCGCGAGCGCCAGCGGCCGCTTCCGAGCAACGGCGACACGTAGCGGGCGCCGGCGCGCAGCGCGCCGTCCTCCAGCCTGCCGTCGCGCAGGTAGCCGCCCGCGTCGATGCCCACGTTCAGCACGTCGCCACGCGCGCGCACGGCCTGCCGCCAGGCCTGCGCGAACAGCCCCGTGCGGTCGAGGTACTCGCCGTCGACGTACGCCGCCGAGAACTTCAGGCCCTGTCCCCCGGCCAGGTTCTCCGTCTGCCCCAGCCCGTGCAGGTGGCTGGTGCGGTAGTCGCGCTCGCGCGACCAGGTCAGCCCCGCCAGCACCTGCCGGCTGTCGTGCCAGGCCAGGTTGCTGTCCGGCGTCACCACCGGCCGCAGGTCGTGATGGATCGAGGCCAGCCCGACGGCCGGCACCAGCACCGGCCGCGCGCCGCCCGCGCCCGCGCCGCGGCCCAGGCGGATGACCCGCCCGGCCCACGCGTCGGCGCG
>CAINDZ010000781.1 GCA_903847545.1 uncultured bacterium
GTCAACGAGGAGGGCTTCCTGCTGCATCCCGAGCAGTGGGACGAGGAGCTCGCCGCGTTCCTGGCCCGCGCCGAGGAAGGCCTCGAGACGCTGACCGACGAGCACTGGGCCGTCATCCGCTTCATCCGCTCGCACTTCGAGTCAACGCACGGCGCGCCGATGGTGCGCGCCGTCTGCAAGGCCACCGGCCTGCCGCTCAAGCGCGTCTACGAGCTGTTCCCGTCGGGGCCCGCGCGCGGCGCGTGCAAGCTGGCGGGGCTGCCCAAGCCGGACGGCTGCGTGTGATGGGCGAGACGGGCCTGCGGCTGGGCGTGGCGACCTGCGCCGCCCTTGCGGCGGTCGCCCTCCTGCTTCAGGTCGTGCGCACGCGCTCGTTCGGCACGCGGCCGCCGGTCGCCGAGCCGCGGGGCAGCGCGGTGCGCGGCATCCTCTACGCCTTCGGCCCCGGCATGTCGCCGCGGGCCAAGGAGAGCACCCGCACCCATCCGCTCGTCTACGTGCTGGGTGTGGGCTACCACCTCGGCATCTTCACGGCCTTCGGCGTCCTGGCGTGGTCGATGCGCGACGCCGCGCACGGCGTGCTGCCGCCCGCGCCGCTGCGGCAGGTGGCCCAGGTGCTCACGGCGTTGGGTGTGGCGGGCGGCGCCTCGCTGCTGGTGCGGCGCGCGCGCGGGCCGCTGCTGCGCACGATCAGCATCCCCGACGACTACCTGGCCAACGTCCTGACGACCGCGTTCGTCGCGCTGGCCGGGCTGCGCCTGCTGGCCGGCAGCCTGCAACCCGCGCTGCTGGCGGGGGCGATGCTGCTGTTCGTCTACATCCCGCTGGGGAAGATCCGGCACTGCGTGTTCTTCTTCCCGGCGCGCTGGAACCTGGCGCGGCACTACGGACGGCGGGGCACGTTCCCGCCGCGGCACTGAGCGGAAGGAGGTGGGGCAACGTGGCTGACATCGATGCGCTGGACGCGAGGATCGAGGCGCTGACCGACGCCGACCTGGCGCGCGGCCTGGACCTCTTCCGCAACAAGTTGGGCGCCGCCGGCGCCGCCTGGCTGCAGACGTGCGTGCACTGCGGGCTGTGCGCCGAGTCGTGCCACTACTTCCTGGCCGACCACGAGCCGCAGTCGATCCCCGCGCACAAGCTGGAACAGGTGGCCTCGGTGTTCCGCGGGCGCTACACGCTGGCCGGGCGCCTGGCGCCGGCGCTGGCGGGCGCGCGGCCGTTCGACCGCCGCATGGTGCGCGCCTGGGTCGAGGCGGCGTTCGGCCGCTGCTCGACGTGCGGGCGCTGCAGCCTGAACTGCACCACGGGCGTGAACATGCCGGCGGTGATGCGCGCGGCGCGGTCCACGCTGACCGAGATGGGGCTGATCCCGGCCGACCTGCAGCAGGTGGTCACCACCGCGCTCGAGACCGGCAACAACATGGGGATCACGCGCGAGGACTGGCTGGACACCGTGCAGTGGATCGAGGAGGAGACGCAGGGCGCCGTGAACGACCCCGCCGCGCGCATCCCCGTCGACAAGCACGGCGCCAACATCCTGTTCACGGTGAACCCGCGCGAGCCCAAGTTCTTCCCGCTGGGCATGCAGGCCAGCGCCACGGTCTTCCACGCCGCCGGCGAGGACTGGACCGTCGCCAGCGAGGGCTGGGACCTGACGAACTACGGCCTGTTCAGCGGCAACAACGCCGAGGGCGGGGCCATCGCGCGCAACCTGCTCGACTCGATGGAGCGCCTGGGTTGCACGACGCTGGTGATCGGCGAGTGCGGGCACGGGTTCGCCGCCGCGCGCTGGGAATCGGCCGAGTGGCTGCGCAAGCGGCCCGGCTTTCGTATCATCAGCTTCCTGGAGCTGATGGAGGACTACTTCCGCCAGGGCCGCCTGAAGGTGGACCCGTCGCGCATCACCGACCGCGTCACGCTGCACGACCCGTGCAACACGGTGCGCCAGGGCGGCATCAGCGAGCCGCAGCGGTCGATCCTGCGCCGCTGCGTGACCGACTTCGTCGAGATGACGCCCAACCGCGCCGAGAACTTCTGCTGCGGCGGCGGGGGCGGGCAGCTGGCGATGGCGCAGTACCGCGACAAGCGGCTGCAGGCCGGCGGCATCAAGGCGGAGCAGATCCGCGCCACCGGCGCGCGCATCGTCGTGGCGCCGTGCCACAACTGCATCGACCAGCTGATGGAGCTGAACCGCGAGTACAAGCTGAACGTCGTCATCCGGACCGTGGCCGAGATCGTGGCGGACGCCCTGGTCCCGCCCGCGGCGCCGGTGACGCAAGGGGAAGCCGATGATGTCGCAAGCTGACGGCAACCAGCCCGCCGGGACTCCGCCTTCGGGAAATCTGGTGTACCTGGACAACGGGGCCACCTCGTTCCCCAAGCCCGAGCCGGTGTACCGCTTCATGGACGAGTTCTACCGCCGCTACGGCGTGAACCCGGGGCGGTCGGGCTACGACCTGTGCATCGAGTCGGGCGACCTGGTCGAGGCCACGCGGCGCCTGCTGTGCGGCTTCTTCGGCGGCACCGACCCGCTGCGGCTGGTCTTCGGCTACAACGCCACCGACGCGCTGAACCTGGCCATCTTCGGGCTGCTCGAGCCCGGCGACCACGCCGTGACGACGCACCTCGAGCACAACTCGTCGCTGCGCCCGCTGTGGACGCTGCAGCAGCGCGGTGTCGACGTCGACTGGGTCGACTTCGACGCGCACGGCTACATCGACCCCGACGAGGTCATCGCGAAGCTGCGGCCGTCGACGAAGGCCGTCGTCATCAACCACGGCTCGAACGTCATCGGCACCGTGCAGCCGGTGGCGCCCATCGGCAAGGCGTGCCGCGAGCGGGGCATCCCGCTGGTGCTCGACGTGTCTCAGACGGCGGGCATGCTGCCGCTGGACATGGAGCAACTGGGCGCGGGCGTCATCTGCTTCACAGGGCACAAGTCGCTGATGGGGCCGATGGGCATCGGCGGCATGTACGTGCACCCGTCGGTCGAGCTGCGCCAGGTGCGCGCCGGCGGCACCGGCGTGCGCAGCGCCCAGCGCAGCCACCTCGAGGAGTACCCGTACCGCATGGAGTACGGCACGCCCAACCTGCCGGGCATCGCCGGGCTGAACGCGGGCGTCAAGTGGGTGCAGGAGCAGGGCGTGGCCGCCATTCACGCGCACGAGATGGGGCTGTGGCGGCGGCTGCGCGACGGGCTGGCGGGCATCGACGGCGTTACCCTGTACTGCGCCGACGAGGTGCCCGGGCGCGAGCGCATCAGCGTGCTGTCGTTCAACGTGGCGGGCTTCGAGGCGGCCGACGTGGGCACGATGCTCGACGTCGACTACGGCATCGCCTGCCGCACGGGCCTGCATTGCGCGCCGATGGTGCACGAGCACCTGGGCACCGACACGATGCACGGCGCCGTCCGCTTCGGCGTGGGGCCGTTCAACACCAGTGAGCAGGTCGACCTGGCCGTGCGGGCCGTCGGCGAGATCGCCGAGCTGGCGCGCCTGCGCCAGGGCTAGGAAGCCGTCGTGAAGAGCCATCGCGAAGAGATCATGATGGAACTGCCGACCCGGCGCGGTTTCGTCAACATCACCCCGCAGGTCGAATCGGCGCTGGCGCGCAGCGGCATCCGCGAGGGGCTGTGCCTGGTCAATGCGCTGCACATCACCGCCTCGGTCTTCATCAACGACGACGAGGGCGGCCTGCACCACGACTACGAGAAGTGGCTGGAAAAGCTGGCCCCGCACGCGCCCACCGAGCAGTACCGCCACAACCTGACAGGCGAGGACAACGCCGACGCGCACCTCAAGCGCCAGGTGATGGGGCGTGAGGTCGTCATCGCCGTCACCGACGGGCGGCTCGACTTCGGCCGCTGGGAGCAGGTCTTCTACGGCGAGTTCGACGGGCGGCGGCGCAAGCGCGTGCTCGTGAAGATCATCGGCGAGTGACCGTGACCGCGCCCGTGCCCGCCCGCGCCGCCGCGCCCCGCATCCTGCTGGCCCCGATGGAGGGCCTGCTCGACTTCCGCCTACGCGACGTCATCACCTCGGTGGGCGGCGTCGACCGTTGCGTGTCCGAGTTCATCCGCGTCACCGACCGCCTGCTGCCCGACCACGTCTTCCTGCGCCACGTCCCCGAGTTGCGCCACGGCAGCCGCACCGCCGCCGGCGTGCCCGTGCGCGCGCAGCTGCTGGGCTCGGACCCGGCGGCGCTGGCCGACAACGCGATCGCGCTGGCCCGCCTGGGAGCCGAGGGCGTCGACCTGAACTTCGGCTGCCCGGCCCCGACGGTGAACCGCCACCGCGGGGGCGCCGTGCTGCTGGACGAGCCCGATCTGGTGCACGCCATCGTCGCGGCCGTGCGCCGCGCCGTACCCGCTGCGGTGCCCGTCTCGGCGAAGATGCGCCTGGGCCACCGCGACGAGTCGCGCATGCTCGACTGCGCCCGGGCCATCGACACGGCGGGCGCCGCCGAGCTGGTCGTGCACGCGCGCACCAAGGTGCACGGCTACCGGCCGCCGGCGTACTGGGACCGGCTCGCCCTCATCCGCGAGGCGGTGGCCGTGCCCGTGGTGGCCAACGGCGAGATGTGGACGGTGGACGACGCGCGCCGCTGCCTGGCGCAGAGCGGCTGCGACGCACTGATGCTGGGCCGCGGCATGGTGGCCGACCCGGGGCTGGCGCTGGCCATTCGCGACCCCGGGGCCGCGCCGCTGGGCTGGGACCGGGTGCTGCCGCTGGTGGCGGCGTTCTGGGCCCGGCTGGACCCGTCGGTGGCGCCGCACGCCCGGCCCGGCCGCCTGAAGCAGTGGCTGAACCTGCTGCGTCGCCGCTTTCCCGAGGCGCAGGCCGCGTGGGACCTGGTGCGCGAGGAGCAGGATCCCGCGCGCGTGACGGCGCTGCTGTTCGCGGGCGCGCCGGCCGATTGACGCCGCCCGGCGGCGCGTGCCACAATCGCCCCTTGTCCCCGCGCGCGGCAGCGGCCACCCCCGCCGGCCGCCCAATCCTGGAGGCTTCATGTTCCGCATCCCCGGCGCCTCGCGCCTGCTCAGGGTCTGGCTGGTCTACGTCACCTGCGGCGTGATCGGCGCCGCGGCCGTCTACGGGTTCGCGACCGCGTTCGGCCACCGTGGCGGCGTGGGCGCGGCCAGTGCCGCGACGATCGCCGACACGACGGCGGCCATCGCCCCGGCCGAGACGACGACCACTACTGCGACCGTCGCGCCGGCCGCGACCCCGTCGGTGCAGGAGAAGATGGCGGCGCTCAAGACGGCGCACACGTCGTCCGGCTTCGGCAACCGCGCCGTGTCCTTCCTGGGGCTGTTCGGCCTCATCGGCATCTGCTGGCTGATGTCCGACAACAAGCGCAAGGTGCCGTGGCGCCTGGTGGCGTGGGGGATGGGCCTGCAGCTGGTGTTCGGGCTTCTGGTGCTGAAGACGGCGCCCGGCCTGTGGGTGTTCGAGAAGCTGAACACGGCGACGGTGTCCATCATCGGCTTCGGCCAGCAGGGCACCAATTTCCTGTTCAACTCGTTCGCCAGCGGCAAGATCGAGCCCGGCCTGGTCAACTTCGCCTTCAACGTGCTGCCGACGATCATCTTCTTCTCGTCGCTGATGACGCTCGGGTACTACCTGGGCATCATGCAGGTCATCGTCAACTTCTTCGCCTCGATCATGCAGAAGACGATGAAGTGCTCGGGCGCCGAGAGCCTGTCCACGGCGGCCAACATCTTCGTCGGCCAGACCGAGGCCCCGCTGGTCATCAAGCCCTACGTCAAGGACATGACCAACAGCGAGCTGATGTGCATCATGGTCGGCGGCTTCGCCAACACCGCCGGCAGCGTCCTGGTGGCCTACGTCGGCATGCTGCACAACCAGTTCCCGGACATCGCCGGGCACCTGATCGCCCAGTCGGTGATGTCGGCGCCCGCGGCGCTGGTCTGCTCGAAGATCGCGATGCCCGAGACCGGGCAGCCCGTGACCGGCGGCGCCGACGTCCACATGAAGAAGGAGAACATCGACGCCAACGCCGTGGACGCCGCGGCGCGCGGCGCCACCGAGGGCATGTCGCTGGCCGTCAACGTGGCCGCGATGCTGCTGGCGTTCATCGCGCTGATCGCCCTGGCCAACGCCATCCTGGGGAAGGTCTCGACGATGGTGGGCGCCCCGGCGCTGTCCATCGAGCGCATCCTGGGCGTGGTGGGCGTGCCCTTCGCCTGGCTGATGGGCGTGCCGCTGCACGACTGCTGGGCGGTGGGCAAGCTGATCGGCGTCAAGACGGGCGTGAACGAGTTCGTGGCCTACCTGCAGATGGCCGACGTGCTGAAGGCGGGCGGGCTGTCGTATCGCTCGGTGGTCATCGCCTCGTACGCGCTGTCGGGCTTCTCGAACTTCTCGTCGATCGCGATCCAGATCGGCGGCATCTCGGGCATCGCGCCCAGCCGCCGGGCCGACCTGGCAAGGCTGGGCTTCAAGGCGATGGTGGTGGGATCGATCGCCACGTTCATGACGGCGAACGTGGCGGGCATGTTGATCGACTAGACGGGGTTCAGGCCTGGGAAGACAATCGGCCCCGACGCTCCCTCCGCGCCGGGGCCGACCTCCGCTTCCGGCGGCGCCAGGCCGCCTTCCGCGTTCCGCTACTTCACGAGCATCAGCCGCACCTGTCCCGTCTCGTCGCCCGCCTTCACGCGCGCATGGTACGCGCCGGAGGCCAGCGGCCGGCCCGCGTCGTCCAGCCCGTCCCAGGCAAGGGACGCCGGGCCCGCGGGCAGGACCTCGTCCAGCAGCACGCGCACGCGCGCGCCCCGCAGGTCGAAGAGGTCGACGCGCACGCGGCCCTCGCGGGGCACCGCGAACGACAGCGTGGTACGCGGGTTGAACGGGTTCGGCGCCGCGACGACCGCCAGGCCGCGCCCGGCCGCCGGCAGGTCCACGCCGCTGATGTAGGCGCGCGTGCGCAGGTCGGCCTCGTTGGGCCCGTTGCCCTGCGGCGAGAACCACCGCGAGTGCGGCTGGTAGGGCGAGCGGCTGGCCACGCGCGCGCGCCAGTGGAGGCTCGTACCGGCCGGCAGGCTGAGCGTGCCGCTGTCGAGGGTCGACGGCGCGCTCTCGGCGCTCTTGCCGGACACGGTCCAGGCGCCGTAGCCGAGGCCCGTGCCGTCCAGCAGGGCGCCATGGGCCTTGATCTCCCACACGATGCGCAGCTTGCCGCGACCGGCCGAAGAGGTGCCCTCGGCCTTCAATCGCACCGTCGGCGGCGAACCGGCATCGCCCAGCAGCGCGAGCGGCGCGCCGTCGTCGCCGCGGCGCTGCTGCACCTTGAACGAGCGCGTGTTCGCGGGGTTGGCCAGGCCGTTGCCGTAGAACACGAGGGCCCGGCCCTGCCCGTAGTAGGCGCTCGTCCAGCCCGGCGAGCCGACGATGATGTCGGAGAAGCCGTCGCCGTTGATGTCCCCGGCGGAGCCCACCGAGTTGCCGAAGTTCTCCAGGCTGGACTGGCCGGCGAACGACCAGATGGGCGTGGTGCCGCGCGAGCCCGTGAGCGGGCCGGCGAAGACCAGCGCCTCACCGTTGTCGTGCAGCCCGTTCTTGTCGGCGAAGTTCGCGCCGACGATCACGTCGCTGAATCCGTCGCCGTTGACGTCGCCCGCCGAGGCGATGGCCGTGCCGAGGTTCGCGTAGGCCTGGCCGTAGTGGTACGTCCACCACGCGCTCGTCAGGATGCCGACCGGCGAGCCGCGGTAGACGTAGACCTCGCCCTCGTCCGAGACCGTGCGGTCGGCCAGGTAGGCGGCGACGAGGATGTCGCTGTAGCCGTCGCCGTCGACGTCGCCGGCCGAGGCCACCGACGAGCCGAACTGGTACAGGCTGAAGAAGCCGTCGATCGAGGTCGCGGCGGCGGCGCCGAGCCCGCCGGCGGCGCCGTGATACACCAGCATGCGGCCGCTGCCCGGCCAGAAGAAGACGCCCGACGAAGGGGAGCATCCGGGCTCGCCGACGACGACGTCGCTGTAGCGGTCGCCATTGACGTCGCCCGCGCCGGCCACCGAACTGCCGAGGTTGGCGTCGACCTGGTTGCCCTCGACGACCCACGACGGCGTCGTGGACAGGCCCGTGGCGGAGCCGAGGAACAGGTACGCGCGCCCCTCGTTCGACTCGTCGGTCTCGTCGTAGGGGGCGCCGACCACGACGTCTGCGAAGCCGTCGTTGTTGACGTCACCCGCGCCCGCGACGCTGAAGCCGAAGTACGCGCCCGCGGTGCCGAACGAGACGTCCCAGTTCGCGGCGCCCGCCGACGGCCCCGAAGGCCCGCCGTACCAGCAGTAGGCGCGGCCCGACGTGCCGGTCAGGGGCGCGCCGACCACCATGTCGGCGTAGCCGTCGCCGTTGACGTCGCCGGCCGGGGCCACCGACGAGGCGAAGCTGCCGCCGCCCTGCGGTCCGGCCCACTGCGGGCCCGCGACCAGGCCCGTGGCCGAGCCGTACTTGAGCTGCAGCTGGCCGTCGTCGGTCACGTTCACGTCGATGCCGGGGCCGCTCATGGCGACGTCGCTGAAGCCGTCGCCGTTGACGTCGCCGACGGTGGTGCACTTCCACGCGAAGTACGTGCTCGACTGCGACGTGGTGAAGGACTGCGCGGCGCTGGTGGACGGGCCGGCGCCCGCGCCGTAGAAGATCTCGACGCGGCCCTCGGAGGTCTGGCCGTTCGAGAACGTGGACGAGCCGACCATCAGGTCGCTGAAGCCGTCGTTGTTGACGTCGCCCGCGGTGCCGATGGACGAGCCCCAGTCGGTGCCGTCATTGCGCGTGACGTACCACTCGATCAACGGCACGCCGATGCCCGCGCGCGCGCCGTGGACGACCACGACGTAGCGCGCGAACGTGCCGCTGCCCACGGTGTTGCCCGGCGCATTCACCGCGACGTCGGCCAGGCCGTCGCCGTTGACATCGCCCGCCGGCTGCACGTCGGCGCCGAACCGGACGTTGGCGGCGATGCCCCACTCCTCCCAGATCGCGGTCGCGCTGACGCCGGTGGCCGAGCCCGGGAAGACGAAGGCGCGGCCGGCATCGACCGTGGGCGAGTCCCACGTCGGCGACCCGACCGCCACGTCGGCGAAGCCGTCGCCGTTGACGTCGCCCACGCCGGCGACCGAGGCGCCGAAGGCGGCGCCCAACTGGTCGGCCCCGCGGATGACGCCGCTGAAGCCGTTCGACAGGCCGGACGGCCCGCCGTGGTAGATGTAGGCGGCGCCCTGGTACGAGACGGGCACGACGCCCGAGACGTAGGGCGCGCCGATGATCACGTCGTCGTAGCCGTCGGCGTTGACGTCGCCGGCGCCGGCGACCGAGGTGCCGAAGTTGCCGCCGACGCCCCAGTACCAGGCGGGCGCGGCGCTCGGCCCGGAGGCGCCGCCCGTGAACAGGAACGCCAGGCCGGGACCCGACACGTAGAGCGACGAGCCGGTCGGCGCGCCGACCAGGATGTCGGCGTACCCGTCGCCGTTGATGTCGCCGGCCGGCGCCACGCTGCTGCCGAAGCCGCCGTCGTACGAGTACTGCCATGCCGCGGTGTTCTGCAGGCCGCCGGCCGTGCCGAGGTAGACGAACGCCTTGCCCGAGCCCACGGCCACCGGCTGCCCGACCAGCAGGTCGTCATAGCCGTCGTTGTTGACGTCGCCGGCCGGCGCCACGACGGTGCCGAAGGTGCTGACCGTCGAGTAGAGCACCTGGCTGGGCGCGTTGGCGGGCCCGGATGCGGTGCCCAGGAAGATGAAGATGGCGGCGCTGTACGACGTGCTGTTGACGAACGTCGTGTAGCCCGGCGCCGAGACGGCGAAGTCGCTGAAGCCGTCGGCGTTGACGTCGCCGATGGTCGAGGAGCCGGCGCCGGCGTAGCCGAAGGCGTCGTTGCCCTCGTACCCCCAGTTCGGCGTGGGCGACAGCGTCTTGTCGGCGGCCGGGGCCGCGCCGGGCGCGGCGCCGGGCAGGCCTTCGCCGGGCGCGGACCACGCCGCGCCGCACAGGACGCAGGCGAGCACGGTCGCGGCGGCGAAGCGGGCCAGGGGATTGCGAGACTGGGTCGACATGTCTTTCCTCCGACCGCCCGCGGGCGGTGCTGGTCCTCCGGCCGTGGCGGACCGGTGGTGGGCTGCTGATCTCGGGAACGGGGCCGGCGGCGGTCGTGTTCGCGCGCGCCGGGGGGTACCCGCACCGGGGGAGAGGCACGGCGCGGATGGAAATCACACAAATTCACTCGTGAACAAGAAAATGATGAGAACAACCATCGAAAACAGATAATCGATTGTCGGACAGCAACTTAAAAGTCTCAAAAAGATACCAGATAACAATTGAACGGTATCAAAGATTCGAATATCTTAAACCGCGAAGCCGCCTCGAGGATGCCCGACGCCCGCGGCGTCCCCGGGGGCCGGCCGAACAAGGGAGGCCCCCATGATCCACCGGATCCGTTCGCTCACCCTTGGTCTCGCGGCCTGCGCCGTTCTGCCCGCGATCGCACGCGCCGCCGAGGCGCCCACCCCGGTTGCCGCCGCCGCGCCCGTGCTCGGCGACTACATCATCCTGGTGAACAACGACCTCGGCATGCACTGCATGAACCGCGACCACCAGAACCTCTCGATCCTGCCCCCTTACAACGACCTCCAGGCGCAAGTGATCCGGCGCGGCGACGCGACGCGCCTGCCGCAAATCGTCAGCACCGGCGTGTCGCTCGAGTACTCCTTCCCCGGCAACACCTACTCGGTGGGCAAGACCGATTTCTGGACGTACGCGCAGTCGCTGTTCGGCGTGGCGCTGCCGCCCAATGTGGGGCTCACCGGCCGCACGCTCAGCGGCGCCTTCGACGTCGTCGACGGCATCTACCGCGCCGACGGCATCCCGCTGACGCCGTACATGGACGCGGCGCCGAATGTCGAGCAGCCCTACCAGCTGGCGCAGGTCATCGCGCGCGGCGTCGGCGGCACGGAGTTGGCCCGCGCCACGCCCGTGGCGCCGGTCTCGGTGCAGGTCACCTGCGTGTCGACCGGCTGCCACAGCAGCGAGAACGCCATCCTCAACGCGCACAGCGATGCCGGCGGCTTCAACCCGAACAACCGCCCGGTGCTGTGCGCGCACTGCCACGGCCAGACGCCGCTGACCGGGCCCAACCCCGGCACGGCGGGCTGGTTCTCGCGCCGCATCCACGAGAAGCACTCGTTCATCGACCAGACGATTCCCGGCATCGCCGGCTGCTACAAGTGCCACCCGGGCCAGCAGGCGGCCTGCCTGCGCGGGACGATGGCCACGGACCACGGGATGATCTGCCAGGACTGCCACGGCAACATGGACAACGTGAAGTCGACCATCGAGGCCGGTCGCATCCCGTGGGTCAACGAGCCCGCGTGCCGCACCTGCCACACCGCGCAGTACGGCGAGCCGGTGGGCCAGCTCTACCGCAACAGCCGCGGCCACGGCGGCGTGCTGTGCTCGAACTGCCACAACAGTCCGCATGCCGAGTTCCCCAGCCGCGAGGCGCGCGACAACCAGGTGATGATCGACCTGCAGGGCCACGCCGGCGTGCTCAGCGACTGCCGCGTGTGCCACGGCGTCAACCCGACGGGGCCGGGCCCGCACGGCATCATGGCCGCAAGCGCGGTGGAGGGCGAGATCTTCAGCGCCGCCGGCCGCCTGCGCGTGTTCCCGTCGCCGGCGCAGATCGGCGCCGGGTGCCGCATCCTGGCCGCCTCGAGCCGGCCGCAGGAGGGCCGCCTGCTGGTCTTCGACGTGCGCGGCCGCACCGTGCGGATGCTGCGCGGCGAGCAGGGCGACGACGGCTCGGCCGTCACCACCTGGGACGGCCGCGACCAGCAGGGCCGCGACGTGCCCTCGGGCGTGTACTTCCTGAAGTGGGACGACGGCCGCGTGCAGGCCGCCGGCAAGGTCGTGATCGTGCAGTAGCGCATCATCGCCCGATTGCGTTACTGTGGAGCCGCCGGGCGCGCTGCCCGGCGGCTCGTCTTTCACCCGTTCCCTCCGCGACACAGGACCGGCCCATGCTCCACGTCTACGTCGACGGCGACGCCTGCCCCGTCAAGGAAGAGACCTACAAGGTCGCCCAGCGCTACGAACTTCCGGTGACGGTGGTCGCCAACAGCTACATGCGCGTGCCCTCGGCGGCGTGGCTGAAGCTGGTCGTCGTCGAGCAAGGCCTGGACGAGGCCGACGACTGGATCGTGGACCACGTCGAGGCCGACGACATCGTCGTGACCGGCGACATCCCGCTGGCCGCCCGCTGCCTGGACAAGCAGGCGCGCGTGCTGGGCCACACCGGCCGGCCCTTCACGCCCGAGAACGTGGGCGACGCCCTGGCGAACCGCCAGCTGCTGAAGCAGCTGCGCGAGCAGGGCATCATGATGGGTGGACCGCCGCCGTTCTCGCCGAAGGACCGTTCGCTGTTCCTGCAGCAGCTCGACCAGATGGTGCAGGCGATCCGGCGCGCGCGGAAAGTCTAGACGCGGCGCGAGGCATCCCCGACATGAGCAGCAGGCCCCGGTCCTCCAGCGGACCGGGGCCTGCGTCGTCGGATGCCGGATGTGGCCGTGTCTGTCCGGCTACTTCACGAGCATCAGCTTGACGGTGTCGTTGCCGTCGGGCGCCGACAGCCGCGCGTAGTACACGCCGCTGGCGAGCGTCCGGCCGTGATCATCCTTGCCCGTCCACACGACGGAGTGCCGGCCGACCGACAGCGAACCGTCGACCAGCGTGGCCACCGCGCGGCCCTGCATGTCGTGGATCACGACGCGCACCTGGCCGGCGTGCGCCAGGTCGAAGGCCACCGTGGTCTGCGGGTTGAACGGGTTCGGGTAGGCGCCGGCCAGGCGCGTGCGCGTCGGCATGCCGGCCGGCTCGACGGCCGTCACGCCATCGGCGAAGCCCAGCTTGAAGGCTGCCGCGCCCGTGCCCTGGTCCTGGCGGGTGACCACCAGGCAGTAGTACGCCTGCGTCGGGACCACCAGCGAGACCTGCTCACCCTGTCCGGCGCCGTTCAGGGAGCCGGTCGCCGCCGCGGCGGTCGGGCCCTGGTACAGCGTGCCCGAACGGTGCACGGCCAGGTCCAGGTCGGCCGACGACTGGTTGATCAGGCTGATCGCATGGGTGCCGGCCGGCAGCGAGACCTCGACCAGCGTCACCAGGCCGCCGCTGGGCACCGAGTACGGGCCCAGGTAGCCGTCGGGAACGCCGATGTACGAGGAGGCCGCGGCCGCCACCTTGTACGAGCCGGTGCCGCTGGCGCCGAGCACGCCGACGTCGTAGTCGGCGAACGCGGTGCTGTTGTAGTCCACCAGCACGTACTCGCAGGCGGAGCCGGCGGTGTACGAGCCGGCCAGGCTGGCGCCGAAGCCGTTCTTGGCCCCGGTGCTGGCCGTGTGCATGCGGATGTCGTAGTCGGCGCCCGCGGGCGGCAGAACGGCGAGGGCCTTCCACCAGCCGGCGCCGGTGCCGACCAGCCGCAGTCCGTCGCAGTTGTACCAGCGCGTCTCGCCGTTGGTGACGTCGTTCCAGCCACCGGTGCGCGACGGCGGCGTGGCGCGGACCGCGGACGTGCCGGGCAGCACGCGCGCCGGCTTCCAGATCCACTGCTCGCCGCGGACGTTGTTCGTCTCGTTGGTCTCCTCGACGGCGTTGAGGTTGTCCACGCGCAGCGCCAGCGAGTGCCGCCCGCCGGTCAGCGCGTAGCCCCACGACCAGTTGTAGGTGCCGGTCCAGCCGGAGCCGACGCTCGACCAATTCAGCCACGTCACGTCCGAGCCGTCACGCTGGATGTAGGCGGGCAGCTTGGACGAGACAGGCCCGTAGTTCTGGGCGCCCACGTTGAAGTACGTCACGTTCGGCGTGCTGCCCAGGGTGTCGGGCACCGCGCACGTCGTGGCGTTGGCGTCGGCCACCGGCCGCGGCGTCAGGGCCGCGTACCAGCCGGCCGGCGCATACGGCGCCAGGTCGGGCGGCGTCGTCGAGATCTCGATGGTCACGTTCATCGCGGCGGTGCCGCTGGTCGGCTCGCGGTAGACGGCGATGCCGTACCAGCCGGTCGTCGACAGGGTCACAGCCACGCGCGCGCGGCCCGTGGCGTCCGTCTGGGCGCTGCCCAGGACGCTGCCGGCCACGACGCCGCTGGTCAGGGTTCCGGTCGTGTATGTCGAATTCAGCAGGACGACCTTCAACGGGCTCGCCGCCGGGTCGCAGGCGACGGTCACGCTGACCGGCCCGAACGAGGCGGACGGCATGCTGAACTCGCGCAGCAGCAGGGGCACGCCGGCGCCCATGGCGACGGTGACCGAGTCGCCGAACGCCATGCCCGAGCTCTGCGCATGGAAGGCGTGGTACGAGACGGCCTCGGAGGCCGACCCGAGCACGCCGATATCGAAGTTCGCCGAGCCGTCGACGTTGCGGTTGGCCAGCAACACGTCCAGCCGGCCCGCGGTCTGCGCGCTCCAGCCGATATTGGTGCCGAAGCCGTCCTGCGATCCGGTCGAGGCCACGTGCAGGCGTTCGTCGACATTCTTGGCGTTGTCGTCCGCCCACAAGGCCATGGCGTGCCACCAGCCGCCGCTGGTCGGCATGCGCAGGCCGTCGCTGTTGTACCAGAGGGTGCCCGAGGCCTCGGACCAGCCGCCGGTCGACAGCGGCGTCGAGCGGGCGACCGTGGCGTTCGCGGCCACGGTCAGCGGCGTCCAGACGTACTGCGTGCCGGCGTTGTTGTTCGTCTCGTCGGTCTCGGCGATCACGTGGGTCGCATCGTGCACGAAGGTGAACGTGTGCCGACCACCCTGCACCGTGACCGGGCCCCAGTTCGTGGCGTAGTAGAGGCCGCCGGCGCCGATCGAGTTCCAGTAGGCGCTGCTCGCCGTGGAACCGTCGACGTGCACCTGGCCGTAGAAGCCGGTGCTGGTGGCGACCTCGCCCTGGTTCTTGCCGAAGATGTTCCAGTACGTCGAACCGGCGCCGGTCAACGTCGGTGTGACGGCACAGGCGCCGCCCGTGGCGTCGTTGGTCGAGCGCGGCACCAGCGTCGCGTCCCAACCCGCGGCCAGGTAGGGCACCAGGTCGGCCGGCTCGGGCGCGCGGATGATGAAGGGGCCGTAGGCGACGTAGCCCGCGCTCCAATGGCCGGCGCGGTCGACCGTCCGGATGTTGAACCAGTAGGTGCCGGGCGCCAGCGCGGCGTTGGTATACGACGTCACGGCGCCGATATCCATCACCGCGGTCGGGAGGCCCGCGCTGCCGGTCGTGATGGACAGGCCGTACCCGGCAACGCCCGAGTAGTTGTCCGTCGCGGCCGTCCACGTGAACGTGGGCGTGTTGTCCGGCGAGGCGACGCTGATGGCGTGGCTGGGCGAGGTCAGGCCCGAGACGATGCCCGGCGCCACCGTGTCCAGCACGTAGCCGCAGTTGGCCGCCGTCGCCCAGAACGCCGACTTGTAGGCCGGGTAGCGGGCCGCGAACTTGTTCAGGAAGTCCTGCGAACCGGTCGGGTTGTCCAGCGCGTTCACCGAGAAGGCCGCGGCCTCGCCCAGGGCCAGCTCGTCGGTGAACGAGCCGTACACGCCGTGGCTGTCCTGTGCGCTGTCGCTGATGTCCTGCAGCAGCGCCGCGATGAAGCCCTCGGTCAGCAGCGGGTCGCCGTACGTCCCCGGCCAGCAGTCGGCGAGCGACTCGCCGTCGACCGGGGCCAGGCACGACACGCCGTAGTAGCCCGGGGCCCAGTTGCCGACGGCCCAGCTGTGGAACTGCGCCCAGCCTTCCAGCCAGGCGATGCTCTGCGACTCGCTGCACCAGAAGCAGTGTCCGCACTGGCCGCTGTCACAGATGCCGTTGCAGTAGTCGAACGGGTCCCACGAGGCGATCTGGTGGTCGAACCAGTGGCCGTACTCGTGCCACAGGCAGCCGTCGTTCCAGTTGAAGTCGTCGCGGATCTGGATGCGGCCGCTCGGGCTGCAGTTCGGCCAGGCGGCCGACGGCCATTCGACGCGGCACTTCGACACGTCGTAGCCCAGGTTGCTGTCGTGCACCCAGGCGCGGCAGGCATTGGTGAAGTGGAAGATCGACGGGTGCAGTTCGTCGGCCGCAGGCTCGAAGGTGCCCAGGTCGAGGTCCGTGCCCGCGTAGTTGTTGTACGTACCGGTGGCCCACACGTAGTTGTTGCCGCTCGTCGGCTCGTACACGTCCACGCGGCTGTTGGTCAGCTCGATGCGCACGAAGATGTCCGGGTCGTCGAACAGGTCGGCCATGAAGGTCTCGACCTGCACGCTGAAGTAGCCGTCGAAGTTGGTGCTGGTGGTGGCCATCAGGTTGTCGATGAGGCCGTCCTCGTCGTAGACCTGCACCTGCGCCGAGTGCGCGGGCAACCACAGGCCGTCACTGCGCGGCGCGCCAAAGCGCCCGTGCACCGTCACCAGCCGCTTGCTGGTCGGGGGCACGGTGGTCGGCACGGCCAGAACGTCGGACTGCCACTTCGGGTCCGGATTGCCCGGCGGCACCGAGCCCTCGGGCACCTGGCGCACCGCCGCGCCCTCGGTCATGTTGGCCACGTTGGCGGCCGACAGGTTGATCGGGAAACGGATCTCCTTGCCGTCCAGACGGCAGCTGAACTCCAGCGGCTGCTGCGGGTCCAGCACGAGCGCCGTGAACTCGACGACGAGCACGTCGCCGGCCTTGACCTTGCCGGCCGTCGGCGCGGCCTTCACCACCGGGGCCCAGCCGTCGCCGGCCACGGCGAAGTCGGACAGCGTGCCCGCCTGCCCGCACGCGATCTCAAGGCGCCCCGCGTACGTGTCACCGCTCTTGACGGCGGTGAACGGCGAGGCCAGGCGAACCGTGACGTCCGGGCCGATGTCGGCCAGGACGGGCATGGCCGGCCCCAGCAGGGCCAGCAGGACCAGCACCGCGGTCGGCGCCGGCCACCGGAAAAGGTGTCGCTTCATGTGTGGTACCCCCTAGCGCCCGTCGGCGGGAAGGGGACGCGTCGCCGTCTGCGCCACGGGCGCAGGCGGGTTCTTGATCAGGGCGATGTCGGCCTCGATGCGGGCCGCCAGCGCCTCGTCGCCGCGGCTGCGGGCGTGGTTGGCCTGGATCCCGAGGATCGTGAACTCGGCCGCCTGCTTCTGCTCGGCGATCTGCACCATGATGGCCTGCTTCGAGGCCTCATCGGAGACCTGCGTGGCCTGCTGCGCCAGCGCGGCGACGGCGGCGTCGCTGGCGGCCAGGGCGGCCTCGATCTCGATCATCATCGGCGACAAGGGGCGTTCGGCCGGCGCCGGGGCGACGGTGGCGCCGTCGACCGGCGCCGCGAACGTCACGCCGGCCTGCAGTTCGGCCTGGTTGATGTCCACGTTCGGGACGACGGCCGGCGCGGCGACGCTCGGCGGATCGACCGGGGCCTGCGGCTGCGGATCGGCGGCAAGGGTAGGCGTGGCCATCATCGCCAGGGCGACGACGGCGAGCACAAGGCGGACGAAACGGAAGCTGGACATGGTTCTCCCCCCCAGGTTGGCGAGTCTTATCGGACAGCATATGGGCGACAAGGCGGGTCCGATTGTAGCGCATCCCCGGCGGGTTGTTGATAAGAGCTTTTCTGAAATCAAAATAGTGGGAGATTGGGTGACTGCCCTGCAACTGGTTGTCAATATTACAAATGTGTGACGATTGATTGTCGCCGGGCCCTGCCGACGCCCTCAAGCCGCCCGCCCGGACGGTCGATGATGCACGCGCCGGGACGATGCGCGGTGCCTGTCGCCCTTCGCGGTTCCCCGCCCCGGCGCGAGGTGCACCATGAACAGCGCCACCATCCTGTGGGGCGTCCTCTTCGGCTCGTTCGGCGCGGGCTACTTCCTGTACGGGAAGAAGCGCGGCATGGTCATGCCGCTGGCGTGCGGGCTGGCGCTGATGGTGTTCCCGTACTTCGTGACCAACACGATCCTGCTGGTGGCGATCGGCGCGGCGCTGGTCGTCCTGCCGTTCGTGGTGCGGCTCTAGGTCACCGCACGACCTGCAACCGCAGCGCCGTCCCCTGCCCGTCGCCATCCACGTTCAACCGGCAGAAGTAGGATCCGCTAGGCACGGCCAGGCCGCCGTCGTCGCAGCCATCCCACGTCGCGCTGCCGCGTCCGGCCGGTCGCGCGCCCAGCGCGAGCGTGCGCACGCGCGCGCCCCGCACGTCGTGGATGACCAGCGCGGCATCGCCGCCCCGCGGCAGCGTGTAGTGGATCGTCGTGCGCGGGTTGAACGGGTTGGGCCAGGCCGCCCACGCCGGCGCGCCGTCGTTGCCGGGCGCGGCCGCCGGCGGGGCCAGGACGCCCAGCGCGACATCCACGACGAACGCCTTCAGGCAGTCGAAGAGGACCTGTGCCGGGTAGTAGCCGGGGGAGAGCCCGACCGCGCTGGCATGAAAGCCGAAGGTGACGCTGTCGCCGGCCGCCACGAAGACCGGCGCGGTGGGGAACGTCAGCCAGGGGCCGCCCGACCGCAGGCTCGGGGCCAGCAGGATTCCCGCGGTGCCGGTGTTGTGGATGACGACGGTGGTGTCCCGCTCGGCGCCCTTGCGCGCCAGCATGAACACGGCCGCCGGGTCGACCGTCAGCACGGCGTACGGCAACTCGCAGGTGATGGTGGCAGTGGCGCGGTTGCGGTACTCGTCGACGGCGCTGACGGCGACCGTCGCCCACGACTGGTACGGCAGGCCGGTGATGGTCAGGTCGTGGACCGTGCCCGGCCCGCCCGGCGCCGGCGGCGCGGGCACCGTCGCTACCTGGCTGTTGGCATCCACGCAACGGACCAGGAAGTGGTCCACCTGCCCCGACAGGCCATCGTCGCCGGTCTCGGTCCATTGGACGGTCACCGACGCGTCGGTGGCGCCGGCGACGGCCAGGTCGGCGGGCGCTGCGGGCGCGACCGCATCGACGTCGGCCAGCGCGCGGTACAGGTTCACGCGCCGGCCGCCGATCACGTACGCCTCGTTGCCGGGCGGCGTCTCGGCGCGCTCGTACAGGCGGGCCAGCACGCCGGCGGGGTAGTCCAGTTCGGGATGGGCCGCCTTCAGCAGCGCAATGGCGCCGGCCACCACCGGCACCGAGGCCGAGGTGCCGCTGATCGTCTCGTAGGTGGCGTTGCGGTCGCCGTCGACCCACGTCGACAGCAGCGAGACGCCCGGGGCCGAGATGTCGACCGTCTGGTCGCCGCGCGCCGAGCCCTGCGTCACCACGCCCCAGTTGCCGGTCATCGCCACCGTCACCACGTTCGCGAACGCGAAGTTGGCCGGGTAGCGCGCGTTCGCGGGGTCGTCGATGTCCTTGCCGTCGTTGCCGGCGGCCGCCACCACGATGATGCCGGCGTCGCTGGCGGCCTTGAACGCGCGGTAGAACTGGCTCTCGGGCGAGACGTCGACCTCGTAGCCCATGTAGTGGAAGCTGCAGACGATGATGTCGACGTGCGCCGCCACGGCGCGGTCGACCGCCGCCAGCGTCGCGGACAGGTTGCAGTAGTCGCTGGTGTAGTCGTTGTGGTGCTTGAGCGGCATCACGCGCACGTCCCAGCACACGCCGGTCACGCCGAGGCCGTTGTTGCCCGCGGCCGCCAGCAGTCCCGTGACGCCGGTGCCGTGCGCGTAATAGGTGCCGTCGGGGTCGGGCGAGGGATCGCTGTCGTTGTTGCCGCAGTCGAAGCCGGGTACGAACCGCCCGGCCAGGTCGGGATGCGTCAGCAGGAAGCCGTCGTCGATGACGGCGAC
>CAINDZ010000782.1 GCA_903847545.1 uncultured bacterium
ACCCGGCTGCTGGTGGCCGCGGTGAACGTGCCGTAGTTCTTCAGGTCGCAGTCGAGGGTCAGCCGCGTGTTCGGCTTCAGGCGCATCTGGGCGCCGCCGCCGATGACCAGGGCGGGGGTGGCCGTCCCGGAGGCGAACGCGGCCGGCGTCGCGGCCAGGCAGGTCAGGGCCGTCAGGCAAAGGGCGATGCGGCCGAAGGTCCCGACACGGGTGTATTCCGGCCGGGCAGGGGTATTTGATGTGGTCACGGGCTGCAGCTCCTCGGGTTGCGGCGGACAGCGGCGATAGACGAGAGAGTCTCTTCGTTGCCCAAAAATCACACGAATTTGGGTGTTAATTTTTTATTCGGTGACGCGATTTGGCCGGTTTTGATACTCGTCCGTCCTGATTTGGGCTCGTGTGTCGCGCTAGAAGGTCTAATTATCTCACATTTCGGCAAGTGGGTCAATCGTCATCGAAATTCAAGCCCGAAACACTCCGGAACACCCCACAGGTGACGCCGCGCCCCATCGGTCCCATATTAAAGAGTGACGGGCCCGCACTACGGCACGGCCCCAGCCCCAACCCGGGAAGCCCCATGACCGCACCCGCCATGCCCAAGGCCACGCCCCTGTTCGTGCGCGCCCCCCGCCCGGGGAGCCTGGCCGCGCCCGCGCCCGAGCTGCCCATGTCCCGTGCCGAGATGGATCGCCTGGGCTGGGATGCGTGCGACATCATCATCGTCACGGGCGACGCCTACATCGACCACCCCAGCTTTGGCATGGCCGTGGTGGGGCGGGCGCTGGAGCGGGCGGGCTTCCGCGTGGGGATCATCGCGCAGCCGGACTGGCAGGGCGCCGACCCGTTCCGCGCGCTGGGGCGGCCGCGGCTGTTCTTCGGCGTGACGGCCGGCAACATGGACTCGATGGTCAACCGCTACACCTCGGCCCGCAAGCCGCGCAGCGAGGACGCCTACACGCCGAACGCCGAGGCGGAACGGCGGCCCGACCGCGCGGTGCTGGTGTACGCGCAGCGGTGCCGCGAGGCGTTCAAGGACGTGCCCGTCGTCATCGGCGGCATCGAGGCCAGCCTGCGGCGCATCGCGCACTACGACTACTGGTCGGACAAGGTCCGGCGCAGTGTGCTGCCCGACGCGAAGGCCGACCTGCTGGTGTACGGCAACGGCGAGCGGCAGATCCTGGAGATCGCGCACCGGCTGGACGCGGGCGAGGACATCAAGGCGCTGACCGACATCCGCGGCACGGGCTTCATGCGCAGCGCGGTGCCGGCGGGATTCATCGAGCTGGACTCGACCGAGCTGGACACGCCCGGCAAGCTGGTCGTGCACCCGGACCCGTACGCGATGGAGCCCGTGGGCTGCGCGAGCGGCGACGCGCCGGCGCACGCGGGGCCCGAGGTGGGGCCGGCCGAGGCGGCGCCCGCCGGGCCGACGGCGACCATGGACCCGCGCAAGCTGTGGGCCGACCGCGACCGCACCGTGGTGCGGCTGCCGTCGTACGAGCAGGTGGCCGTCGATCCCGTGCTGTACGCGCACGCGTCGCGGGTGATGCACGCCGAGACCAATCCCGGCAACGCGCGCGCGCTGGTGCAGCGCCACGGCGCGCGCGACCTGTGGCTGAACCCGCCGCCGGCGCCGCTGTCGACGCCCGAGATGGACGCGGTGTTCGACCTGCCGTACGCGCGCCGGCCGCACAGCAGCTACGGCAAGGCGCGCATCCCCGCGTGGGAGATGATCCGCAACTCGGTGAACATCATGCGCGGCTGTTTCGGCGGCTGCACCTTCTGCTCGATCACCGAGCACGAGGGGCGCATCATCCAGAGCCGCTCGGAGAAGTCGATCCTGCGCGAGATCGAGGCCATCCGCGACAAGAGCGAGGGCTTCACGGGCGTCATCTCGGACCTGGGCGGCCCCACGGCGAACATGTACCGCATGGCCTGCAAGTCGCGCGAGATCGAGGCCGCGTGCCGCCTGCCGTCCTGCGTGTATCCGGACATCTGCCCCAACCTGGACACCGACCACACGGCGCTGATCGGCCTGTACCGCAAGGCGCGCGAGCTGCCGGGCGTCAAGAAGGTGCTGATCGGCTCGGGCGTGCGCTACGACCTGGCGGCCACCTCGCCGGCGTACGTGAAGGAGCTGGCGCAGCACCACACGGGCGGCTACCTGAAGATCGCCCCCGAGCACACCGAGGACGGCCCGCTCGACCTGATGATGAAGCCGGGCATCGGCAGCTACGAGAAGTTCCGCGCGCTGTTCGACAAGTTCTCGCAGCAGGCGGGCAAGAAGCAGTACCTGATCCCGTACTTCATCGCCGCGCACCCCGGCACCACCGACGAGGACATGCTGAACCTGGCGCTGTGGCTGAAGAAGAACGACTTCAAGCCCGACCAGGTGCAGACCTTCCT
>CAINDZ010000783.1 GCA_903847545.1 uncultured bacterium
TCCTGCTGATCACGCTGACGGTGGTCGGCAGCCTGACCACCAGCTACGTGCGCGCGCGCGCCGAGGGCGTGGGCGAGACCTGCCTGGTCGGCTGGATGCAGCGCACCGAGCGCGTCGTGCTGCTGACCATCGGGCTGCTCGTCGGGCGCTGGGCGCTGGTGCCCATCCTGGGCTTCCTGGCCGTGGGCACGCTGGCCACCACGGTGCAGCGCCTGGCCCACGTGGCGGCGAAGCTGCCCGGGCCCGAGCCGCGCCGCGGCAAGGAATCGTCGTGAACGCGCCCGGCCTGCTGGTGACGTTCGAGGGGCCCGAGGGCAGCGGCAAGTCGACGTTGATCGCCTCGCTGGCCGAGCGCTTCCGGGCGCTGGGCCGCGAGCCGCTGCTGGTGCGCGAGCCCGGCGGCACCGCCATCGGCGAGCGCATCCGCGCCGTGCTCCTGGACCCCGCCAGCGCCGACATGACGCCGCACACCGAGCTGCTGCTGATGGTCGCCAGTCGCGCCCAGCTGGTGCGCGAGCGCATCCGCCCCGCGCTGGCCGCCGGCCGGCTGGTGCTGTGCGACCGCTTCGCCGACGCCTCGGCGGCGTACCAGGGCTACGGCCGCGAGCTTGGCCTCGAGCTGGTCGACCGCCTGAACGCCGTCGCGCTGGACGGTCTGGAGCCCGACCTGACACTGCTGTGCCTGCTGGCGCCCGAGCAGGGCCTGGCGCGCATCGGCGGCCGCGCGCCCGACCGCCTGGACGCCGAGCGCCTCGAGTTCCACCGCCGCGTCCACGACGGCTACCGGGCGCTGGCGGCTTCCGCGCCGCGGCGTTTCCGTGTGCTGGACGCCGCCGCCAGCCCCGCGGCGCTGCTCGAGGCCGCCCTCGGCCAGCTGCGCGGGCTGGAACACGGCTTGCTTTCGGACCTTTAAGCGATTCCGTCAGGATGACAGGCGCCAGACCCCCGGCAAGGAAGTGGATCCGAAATGAGCCGTGACCGCGTGGGCAAGTCCATGTTCGGCAACGTATTGCGTGTCGGGCGGTCCTGGGGCGTGCTGCTCCTGGCCGTCGGCCTGCTGGCGGCCCCCGTGGCCCGGGCGGCGGACGATCCTGCCCAGAAGCGGCAGGAGTTCTACGACAACCTGAAGATCCTCGGGGATGTCTACGAGCGCATCCTGAACAACTACGTCGACGAGGTCGACGCCCACAAGATGATGGAGGCGGCCGTCGAGGGGATGCTGTCGGAGCTCGACGAGCACTCCAACTACCTGCCGCCGGTCAACTACGAGGACCTCATGATGTCCACCGAGGGCGAGTTTGGCGGCCTGGGCATCACCATCAACATCCGCGACCACTTCCCGACGGTGGTCTCTCCCATCGAGGGCACGCCGGCCTACTACATGGGCGTGCAGGGCGGCGACCAGATCATCGAGATCGAGGGCGAGTCCTGCCGCGACTTCACCAGCGACGCCGCGGTCAAGAAGCTGCGGGGCGCGCCGGGCACGCCGGTCAACCTGGTCATCCAGCGGCCGGGCACCGAGAAGCCGCTGCCGCTGACCATCACCCGCGACATCATCAAGCTCGAGAGCGTGCCCTACGCCTTCATGATCGACGACGTCGGCTACATCCGCGTGCAGAACTTCGCGCGCACGACCGCCGCCGAGACGAGGGCGGCGCTGGACAAGCTGACGGCGCAAGGCATGCGCGGCCTCATCCTCGACCTGCGCTTCAACCCGGGCGGCCTGCTCGACGCGGCGCAGGAGGTCAGCGAGCTGTTCCTGCCGAAGGACAAGCTGATCGTCTTCACCAAGGGACGCCTGCGCTCGCAGAACCACAGCTTCTACAGCCAGGCCGTCGGCCAGGTGTACGACAAGGTGCCGATGATCGTGCTGATCAACGGCTCGTCGGCCTCGGCCAGCGAGATCGTCTCGGCCGCCATCCAGGACCACGACGCCGGCCTGGTGGTGGGGCAGACCTCGTTCGGCAAGGGCTCGGTGCAGACGGTGTTCCGCCTGGACGAGGACGAGGCCCTGAAGCTGACGACGGCGCGCTACTACACGCCCAGCGGCCGGTCCATCCACAAGGACCGCCCGCGGCACCCCGACACCGAGGAGATGGCGGCCGCCGCCGAGGACGGCGCCGAGGCGCCGCCGCTGGCCACCGACCCGGCCGACCAGGAGCTGCACCGCAGCCAGCTCGAGAAGTTCTACACCGACTCCGGCCGCGTCGTGTACGGCGGCGGCGGGATCCGGCCCGACATCGAGATCGACCAGGACCTGCTGACCGACTTCGAGGTGGCGGTCGAGCGCGACGGCGCCCTGTTCAGCTTCGCCATCGACTACGCCGCGGCGCACCCGCAGACGCCGTCCGACTTCACGGTCTCCGATGCCGTGTACCGCCAGTTCGCGGGCTACCTGAAGAAGCGCGAGAAGATCGACGAGTACCTCGGCGTGTTCAAGCTGACGATGTCCGACTCGCTGCTGAACGCCAACGCCGA
>CAINDZ010000784.1 GCA_903847545.1 uncultured bacterium
GCGTAGCGCGCCCCGAGGTCGATGACCTCGGCCAGCGGCGTCCGCCCGGGCACGGGCATAAGCTGCCTGCGCTCTTCATCCGTGGTGCCGCCAAGGCTCAGGGTGAGCCCGATGCCGGGCGCCAGGTCCAGCAGGCGGCGCAAGCCTTCGCCAGGGCCGCTGGTGGAGACCTGCACGCGACGCCTGGACATCGCCAGCCCGTCCTCGGCGAGCATCGTCTCGAGGACCCGCGGCAGCGCGTCCCAGTTGTCCAGGGGTTCGCCCATGCCCATGAAGACGACGTTGAACTGGCGGTCTCCGTGGCCGGGCACCGGCGCGGACGCCAGGTCCCGCTTCAGGTGCGTGACCTGCTCGAGGATCTCGCCGGCTTCGAGGTTGCGGACGAGCCCGCCCCTTGCCGTCGCGCAGAACCGGCACGCCATCGCGCATCCCACCTGCGTGGAGAGGCAGAACGTCGCGTGGCTTTCCATCGGGATGATGACGCTCTCGACCGTCTGGCCGTCGCGGAGCCTGAACAGGAACTTGCGCGTGCCGTCGCCCGAGACCTGCCGCTCGACCGGGTCCAGCCCCTGCAGGTCGAACCTCGCGGCCATCGCCTCCCTGAGGGCGCGCGGCATGTTGCGCATTTCGTCCCAGCCGAGCGCGTCGTGACGGTGAAGCCACTCGCCCAGCTGCGCCGAGCGGTATGCTTCGCCACCGAGTTCCCGCACCATGGGCCCAAGCTCGCCGGGAACCATGGATCTCAACAGGGGTTTGGCCACGAGTCGCCCATCCGCTGCGGGCCGTCGGCCCATGCCTTGACAGCGGTTCGGTCGCCGTAGCAAGCTGGCCACGTGATCGAACCGGCCGCAACACAATCTCCGTCACGCACCGCGCGGCCGCAAGCGAATCCCCGGCCGTGCGCGAAGGAGCTGCCGTGAAGACCGTCCTCATCGTCGATGACGACCTTGCGATCCGCAAGACCGTCGCCGACACGCTGGGCTACGAGGGCTACGAGGTCCTGGACGCCGGGACCGGCGCCGAGGGCCTGGCCCTCGCCGAGCGCCACAACCCGGACGCGATCCTCCTCGACGTGAAGATGCCGGGCATGGACGGCTTCGAGGTGCTGCAGCGGCTGAACGCGGCCTCGGTCGGCGCGCCGGTCATCGTCATCTCGGGTCACGGCAACATCGAGACCGCCGTGGCGGCCGTCCGCCAGGGCGCCTACGACTTCATGGAGAAGCCGCTCGACCGGGCCCGGCTCCTGGTGACGCTCGCGAACTGCCTCGCGCACCACGAAGCCGTCGCGGACCGTCGCCTGCTGCAAACACAGGTGGGCCGAAAGAACACGATCGTCGGCGGCAGCCGCGCCATCCAGGGCGTGCGGGCGTTCATCGAGAAGGTCGCGCCCAGCGACGCCACGGTCCTGATCACGGGCGAGAACGGGACCGGCAAGGAGCTCGTCGTCGGGGCGATCCATCGTGCCAGCGGGCGTCGCGAGCGTCCCCTGGTGGAGGTCAATTGCGCCGCCATCCCGCGTGACCTCGTGGAAAGCGAGTTGTTCGGGCACGAGAAAGGCAGCTTCACGGGCGCCGACAAGCAGCGCATCGGCCGATTCGAACAGGCCGACGGCGGCACGCTTTTTCTGGACGAGATCGGCGACATGGGGGAGGAGGCGCAGGCCAAGGTCCTCAAGGCGGTGGAGGAGAGCCGCTTCCAGAGGGTCGGTGGTGCGGAGACGCGCAAGGTGGATGTCCGGATCATCGCCGCCACGAACCGGGACCTGTCGTCCCCGCACTCCGGGTTCCGCCAGGACCTCTTCTACCGCCTGAACGTCCTGGCCCTGCACCTGCCGCCCCTGCGCGAGCGCGAGGGTGACGTGGCCCTGCTGCTGGACTGGTACATGGCCGACCTCGCGGCAAAGCTGAAGGTCCGGCCGCGCCGGTTCGCGCCCGAGACCGTGGCCATCCTCCAGGACTATGCCTGGCCCGGCAACGTCCGGGAATTGCGCAACCTCGTGGAACGGTTGCTGATCCTCGCCCCGGAGGACGTGGTCCGGCCGGCGGACCTCCCGCTTCTCCCCGGCGCCCCCCATGAGCGCCAGGAAGGGTCAAGCTTGTTGTCCAGCAACGACTTCCAGGATTTCAAGACGCGGAGCGAGACGGCCTTCCTTCAGCTGAAGCTCAAGGAGAACCATTACAACGTCAGCCGCACGGCTGATGTCCTTGGGATGCAGAGGAGCAACCTCTACAAGAAGATCACCAAATACGGGCTGCGCACCCAGCCGGGGGACTGATTCCGTCAACGTCAATTGACACCGGGGGTTGTTTTCCGTAACAATCATGCCATGGCTTGTCGCATGACCGGCGTTCCGGATGCCGGCGCGCAGGCTCGGACGGGTGTCCTGTTGCAGGTGGAAAGAACATGAAGCGAATCAGCACGATTCTGGTTCTTCTGCTGGCGGTCAGCGCGATCGCCGTGTGCGCATGGGCCCCCGCCGCCAACGCGGTCCAGACCAACGGTTCACAATCGGGAGTGCCCGGCTCCGTGGTAACGACCACGGCAAATGCCGGGACGAGCGGGACAACTGGTGCGGGCGACGGGGAGCAAGGCGACCCGGGCGGTGCCGGTGACGGTCTCGGGGCCGATCCCGAACTGCGTCAGGGCGCAAGCGCCCAGGTGGTGGACGGCGCGGAGGCGGCGGTGGAGCTGATCAGGCAACTGCTGCTGCTGTTGCAGGTGGCAGGCTAGGGCGCCCGCAAGGGCGCCCGCCTGGCGCACGAAAACTGAAGACCCTGGGACGAAACCGAATCCACTTCCTCGCCGAGGGATGCGGTTGATGAAGGATAATTTCCACGAGCCCGCTGGTCGGGAGGCCTCTTCAGGTGCGCGCTGGTCGCGGCCCGTGGAGGCGTCCGACTGGGCGCGCCTCGAGGAAATCGGCGACTTGCACTTCCACGCTTCCGCGCACGCCACGGCCCTCGACTACTTCGGGCAGCTGACCGATCCCCAGGTCCTGGAAAAGCTCCCGCGCGACCGGGCCATCCCGCTGCTCCGCAAGTCGATTGACGCCCAACTCCTTGTTGGCCAGCTCGGCGAGGCCGACGCGCTGCTGGATCGTGCGGACGA
>CAINDZ010000785.1 GCA_903847545.1 uncultured bacterium
CATGGGGACGATGCTGCGACGCGGGCACACGGCTGTCTGGCTGGCTTTGGCACTGCTTGTGGGGCTCAGTGCGCCCGGTTGCGCGCCCAAGCGCGTGCTGCGGCAGGCATCCGTCCCGGCCCTGCCGTCGGCCCTGACGCGCCCCGGCCTGGCCACCGCCGGCGGGCGCGCGGCGGCCCGCCCGGCCCCGGCGAAGACCGAGACGGGCGTCGCGGAGGCCGAACTGGACGCCGAAATCCCCGCCCAGGGCGACAGCATCAGCTGGACCTGGACCGGCCCCTTCGCCGACGAGGAACCCCAGCCCGACGGCGAGCCCCTGGCCTTTGACGCCGGCGGCGGCGACCGCATCGCGGCCCTGGCCCGGACCCAGGTTGGCAAGCCCTACGGCTGGGGCGCGGTAGGGCCGGAGCGCTTTGATTGCAGCGGGTTGGCCGCCTACGTCTACCGCCAGCTGGGCATCGCCCTGCCCCGCGTCAGCCTCGAGCAGGCGGGGGTCGGCATGCACGTCGACCGCTCCGAGCTCAAGCCCGGCGACCTGGTCTTCTTCTCGGTGCGCCGCGCCTTCGACCATGTCGGTATCTTCTTGGGCAACAACAGGTTCGTCCATGCGCCGCGCCGCCAGGAGCCGGTGCGCGTCGACAACCTGGACGATGCCTGGTGGAACCGGGCCTATCGGGGCGCCCGCCGGGTTTTCGGCGGCGAGCCCTGACGCCGGTCGCGCTCTCCCAACCTCCCTGAATCCCGCCCGAACCCCCTGTCCCGTCAGTTTGTTGATGGCATGCATGTTGCCTTCCTCGTCGTGCCCGATTGTTTCCCAAAAGGTCTAAAGATCTCCCGAAGTGGGGCGAAAACTCCTGAGGAGATCGCGGCAGGGGCTCCGGGGGCCCCGCCAGAGGCAAGGATCACAACCGGTTGGCCGCATCGTCGCCGCGGGTGACGTCAGGCCGCCGGCAGGTCGTCGTCAACGGCCGGTGTTCCCTGTCCCGACCAAGGGCGATCAAAAATCTGCCGCCAAGGCGGCAAGTCGGTCCCAGGCGTATGGACACTGAGGGTGCGTGCCACATGAGCAACTCCACGGTGCTGGAACTTCTCGACCAGGTAGCCGAGAGCGTCGTCTTCATCGACCGCGACAAGCCCGAGGGCTTCGAGGCGGTGGCCCGGAACCTCAACCAGCTCGCGACGCGGCTGGATGAGGCAGGCCATGTCACCGAGGCCGCGATCAGTGTGAACGCCGCGAACCTCGCGACGGGGCTGGCCGCAGGGATGGGCAATCCCGTCCAGGGCCTGCAGGTGCTGACGGCGGGGCTCGACGCGCTGCGCGCGAGCCTGGGCCAGGAGTGCCACCTCGAGGACGCGGGCGTGCCGAACGAGCTGAACCACGAGCCGATGGTCGACCAGGTCGCAAGCGAGGCCACGCCTGCCGTCGAGGCCGTCGCGGTCCAGGCGGAGGCGGCCGAGGCGGATGTCATCGAGGCCGTGGAGACGGTGGCGGCCGAGGCGATCACCGAGGTCGTCGAGGCGCTCACGGCGCCCGACACGCCGTCGGCGAGCGACGTGCTCAGCATGGTCGACGAGTCCATCATGAGCGAGTTCCTGGCGCGCCAGGCCGACACGCTCGAGGATGTCGAGAAGGAGCTGCTCGGCATCGATGACGGCTCGACGCCCGGCGACCTGACCTACCTGCTGCGCTTCTTCCACACGCTGAAGGGCGAGTCCTCGCTGCTGGGCATCAGCCACGTCGCCGAGTTGTGCCATGCCACCGAGGACATGATGCAGAACGAGCCGCTGGCCGACTGCGTCGAGCGCCTGCTCGAGGTGAAGGACTGGCTGATGTCGGTCGTGCGCCAGTACGCCGGCGGCGGCGGCGAGCCCGCGCCGGTGGCGTCGATCATGGCGCGCCTGCACGACAAGCCCGCCGCGGCCGCGAAGGCCGTCGAGCCCGCGCCCGTCGCCGTCGAGGCGCCGGTTGCCGCGGCGCCCGCGCCCGTGGCGACGCCGGCCCCCGTGGCGGCGGCCGCGCCCGTCGCGCCGTACGAGGTGGTCCAGTACGCGGGCCACAACGTGCACGACAGCGACACCGACCTGGTCCACGATTTCGTGGCCGAGGCCGTCGAGCACCTCGACGCCTCCGAGGGCCACCTGCTGGTCATCGAGAAGGACCCGCACCAGACCGAGGCTCTCAACGCGGTCTTCCGCGCCTTCCACACCATCAAGGGCCTGGCCGGGTTCATCGAACTGGAGCACATCAAGGACCTGGCGCACAAGGCCGAGAACCTGCTGGACATGGCGCGCCGCTCCGAGCTGGACCTGGTCGGCGACAACATGGAGCTGGTCTTCGAGTCGGTCGACATGATGAAGCGCCTGGTCGAGGGCGTGGCCACCGCGCTGGGCGGCGACGGCCGCCTGGTCGAGGAAGGCCACCTGCCGGGCCTGATGACGCGCCTGGTGGCGGCGACCGACCAGAAGAAGGGCGCGGCGGCGCCGGCCCCGGCTCCCGTGGCCGCGGCGCCGGTCGCGCCGGCTCCGGTGGCGCAGCCCGAGCCCGTGGCGGCGGC
>CAINDZ010000786.1 GCA_903847545.1 uncultured bacterium
ACGGCGCCGCCTCGCTGGCGGTGCTGAACCGCGGGCTGCCGGAGTTCGAGGTGCTGGACGACGGCGCGGGGCGCGCGATCCTGGCGCTGACGCTGATGCGGTGCGTCGATTGGCTCTCGCGCGACGACTTCGCCGCGCGGAAGAACACCAATGCCGGGCCGACGCTGTTCACGCCCGAGGCGCAGCTGATCGGCCGGCGCACCTTCCGCTACGCGGTGCTGCCCGGCAGCGGCGACGTGTTCGCCGACGACGTGAAGTTCGAGAGCGAACGCTACCGCGCCGCCCCGCCCACCCACCAGGGCGCGGCCGAAGGCTGCATGGCCGGTGGCGCCTCGCTGCTGCGCTGCGACGAGCCGCGCGTGAGCGTCCCGGCGATCAAGCGCGAGCGCAACGGGCGCGCCCTGGTGGTGCGCCTGGTCAACCTGGACGCGCAGCCGGTCACCGCGACGCTCGAACTGGGCTTCGCGGCGGCGGCGTGCCGCAAGACGGGGCTGCTCGAGGACGCGATGACGTTCGAAGGTTGGCCCGGCGCCCGCGGCGCGGCGAGCCTGGCCTCCGACGGACGCTCGGTGCTGGTGCCGTTGGCGGGCGGCGAGATCGCGACGGTGGCCATCGAACCGGCGTCCCGGGACGCCAGCAGGGAGAGCTGAGCCATGACCACGCGGCGGGAAGTCCTGATCGGGACGGGCGCGGGACTGACAACGCTGGGCGCGCTGTCGCTGGGCGGCGCCCGGATGGCCGCGGCGCAGCCGGGGGGCAACGGCGGGATGGGCGGGGGCGCCGGCTCGCGCATGCCGCTGGTCGACCGCATCGTGCCGCCGGGCGAGGGCCTCGGGCACAAGCCGCTGGTGGTCAGCACGTGGCGACACGGCCTGCCCGCGAACGACGCCGCCTGGAAGGTGCTGGCCGACGGCGGCCGCGCCCTGGACGCGGTCGAGGCCGGCGTCCGGGTGCCGGAGGCCGACCCCGAGGTGACGAGCGTCGGCTACGGCGGGCGCCCCGACCGCGAGGGCCACGTGACGCTGGACGCCTGCATCATGGACGAGCACGGCCAGGCCGGCGCGGTCGCGTTCCTCGAGGGCATCATGCACCCGATCAGCGTGGCGCGGAAGGTGATGGAGCTGACGCCGCACGTCATGCTCGTCGGCGAGGGCGCGCGCCGTTTCGCGGTCGCGCAGGGCTTTCCCGAACAGGACCTGCTGACGGACAAGGCGCGCGCCGACTGGCAGGAGTGGCTGAAGACGTCCGACTACCGGCCGTGGACCCCGCCCACCGACCCGAAGAGCACCAGCAGCGCGCGGCCGCGCCCGAGCGATAACCACGACACCATCAGCATGCTGGCCATCGACGGCGACGGCAACCTCTCGGGCGCCTGCACCACCAGCGGCCTGGCCTACAAGATGCACGGCCGCGTGGGCGACTCGCCGATCATCGGCGCCGCGCTCTTCGTTGACAACGAGGTGGGCGCCGCGTGCGCGACGGGCGTGGGCGAGGAAGTGATGAAGACGCTCGGCAGCTTCCTCATCGTCGAGCTGATGCGGCAGGGCGCCACGCCGCAGGAGGCGTGCGAGGAGGGCATCGCGCGCATCCGCCACCGCCACCGCGACGGCGACCTGTCGCAGGTGCAGGTGGGCTACCTGGCCATCGACCGGCACGGGAACGTGGGCGCCTACGACGTGCAGCCCTGGTTCCAGTACGCGATCACCGATGCCGAGGGAGACACGCGCCTGGTGGACGCGAACAGCTGGCTGAAGCGGAAGTAGCGCCGTCAGCCGGCGGCGCGCGCCGCGAGTTGCCCGTCGATCCAGGCGGCCAGCGCGTCGCACTTCTCCTGCACGGGGCGGTCGGACAGCCCGTAGCGGCGGCTGAAGGCCTCGTGGTCGCGCGCGAACCGTTCACGGCGCGCGGGATCCAGCCACGCGCCGACGCGTCGCCAGGCATCGGCGCCGTCGGCCGCAGCCTCGCAGACGCCCGCCTGCAGCGGCCGCGTGCAGGCGCCTCGCCAGCCGTCGTCGCCGGCGGGCACCAGGTAGCGCGGGAACACCACCAGCGACGGCTTGCCCATCATGAACGCGTCGTAGAGCACGCTCGAGAAGCTGGTCGCGACCAGGATGTCGCAGGCGCTCATCGCCTCGGCCAGGCGGTCGTGCAGGATGAGCGGGCACGGCAGCCCGCAGCGCGCGGCCAGCGCGGCCAGCGCCCTGGTCACGCCCGGCAGCACGTCGGGCCGCGCATCGGCCGGGTGCAGCTTGACGACCAGCTGCAGGCGGTCGCGCAGGTCCGACGCCGCCAGCGAGCGGAACAGGTCCTCGTACAGGTCCATCATGTCGACCTGGGCGCCCAGCAGCTTCTGCACCGAGCGCGCCTCGATCCACGACCCTCCCAGCAGCACCTGCAGGCGCGACGGGTCCAGCCCCAGCGCGAGCAGCGCCTGCTCGCGCGGCAGGCACTGCCGGGCCACGGTGTCGATGGGCGTGCCCAGGCCCAGGAACGTCACGTGCTGCGCCGGGTCGGCGGGCGGGTACGTGGCCTGCTCGTGCCCGAGCAGCTCCACCTCCAGCGCGTTGTCCAGGTTCACGTGCTCGCTGGTGAACATCAGCGGCATGCGCCCGCGCAGTCGGCACCAGTCGTCGGCCAGGCGGCTGAAGAAGAAGCCGTGCTCGATGTCCAGCGTGGGGATGCCCTGTGCGCGCGCCGCGCGGGCGATGATGCGTGAATGGCTCGAGAAGTCCGAGCCGCTGATCACCATGCCGACGGCGTGTTCCTGCGCGAAGCGGCCGAAGCGCAACTCTTCGCGCAGCAGGCGCTCGACGCGCGGGCGGACCAGGTCCTCCACCTCGACCGTCGACAGCGGGTGGGCGACGCGCGCGGCCAGCGGGTGCGCGCGCAGGTCGGCCGCCAGGCTCACGGCCAGCACGTGCACCTGCTCCTGCACCCGCGCGGGCAGCGCGGCGCGGCCGGGCGCCTCCTCCAGGTAGCGGTCGTCCAGGTAGTCGATGGTGCGCAGCGCCGGGTCGCCGGCCAGCTTCCCCCAGCGCGTGGCGGCCAGCGTGTGCGTGCGGCCGAGCGTGCGGATGAAGCACTCGTGCCGCTCGGGCATCAGGCCGTTGAGGAAGAGCAGGCTCATGCGGGCCGCCCTTCCATGGGCGCAGCGCCGTCCATCAGGCGGCGCGCCAGGATCTCGTTGAGCAGGAAGTGGTACTCCTGGCCCAGGGCGCGCACGATGTCGGGCACGTCGCCCGACTCGAGCAGGCGCCCGCGCACGTGCTCGACCAGCGCCCAGTCCGCCTCGCGCGCGTCGTCGGCCAGCAGCCCGGGGTGCCGCTCGCGCAGGAACGCGCGCAGGGCCTCCCACGTCACCTCGTAGCCGCCGAAGCAGGACGGGCACAGGCCGTCGACGCGCACCATCAGGTTCGCGCGCAACTCGAACGCGCGCTCGTGGCCGCAGTGGGGGCAGGCACCCGTGACGGCGTACACGGCCGGGCCGTTGGCCACGGTCACCTGCAGATCGGCGATGGCGAAGGGCGGCGCCATGTCGCGGCCATCGCGCTGCAGGCTCGCCAGCCAGGCGGGAGCATCGACGACGGGCAGCCCCTCGAGCAGGCCCGGCTGGCCCACCTGCAGCGCCAGCCGCGCCAGCACCTCGGGTTCCAGTACGGGTGCCGCGCCACGCTGGGCGGCGGCCGCGAGCATCGCGTGCAGGCGCATCGCCGTGCCCGGCTGGCCGGCGGCGACCAGCACGCGCACGGCCTCGGCCAGCGCGGCGGGCGTGGCGGCGCCCGACGACAGCAGCGTCGAGACCTCGCCGATGGCCAGCTTCAGGTGGCCGGCCAGGCGCGCCTCGCGCAGGCGGTCGCCGGAATCCGGGTGCGGTTCGGGTGTCGTGCTCACGGGTGCCGTCCCTCCTTGGTCGCGCATCGTGGCACAGGCGGGCGGTGGCGGCAATCGGGAGTCTCGCCGCTGCCCGTGCCGGCCCCGGGCCCGCCCGCCGGGGTCGCCGATGCGCGACTGGCACCGGCGCAAGTCCATCCGTCCACGGCCTTGCACCTGATCTTGTGGCCCGGCGCCGGCGGGCCCCCCAACCCCTTGTGAGTCCCGTTTCGCCCCGTTTTTTCGCCATTTTTTCGTATTTTTCCGTTGACAATACAGACATATGTCTGCTTAACTGGTTCCCGTGAGCAGGAACGAACGGCCTTCACTCCAGGAGCACCCGCCGATGGCACGTCGCCCGAACCAGAGTCGCCTGAATTCTGGTCGCCCGAAGGCCACGCCCCGCGCCCGCGGCACCATCCGCGACGAGGTGCTGGCTTTCGTGCGCGGGCGGCTGGCGGCCGGGTCGCCACCGACGGTGCGCGAGGTGCAGCAGGCGTTCGGGTTCAAGGCCGTGGAGTCGGCGCGGCAGCACCTCGAGGCGCTGGTGGCCGAGGGGCACCTGGCCAAGTCGCCCGGGCGCGCGCGCGGGTACCACCTGCCCGCGGCGGGCGGGCCGGCGCCGAGCATCCGGCTGGTGCCGCAGCTGGGCCGCGTGCAGGCCGGCGGCCTGCGCGAGGCGATAGAAGATCCGGAAGGCTGGCTGGCGGTCGAGGGACCGGCGGCCGGCGACGAGATGTTCGCCCTGACCGTGCGGGGCGAAAGCATGACCGGCGCCGGCATCCTGCCGGGGGACACGGTCATCGTGCGTCGGCAGGATACCGCGCGTGACGGCGAGATCGTCGTCGCGCAGGTCCGCGACGAGGCCACGGTCAAGCGTTTGCGGTTGCGCGAGGGGCAGGTCGTCCTCCAGCCGGAGAACCCCGCCTTCGCGCCGTTGGTATTCGCGCCGGATACGGAGATCCGGATCCTGGGCAGGGTCGTGGAAGTGCGCCGACGGCTGGCCTGACGGCCTGTCCCGAAGCCCACGCCTGCATCGGGTTCCTTTCGGCCGGCGACAACCCGGCGCCCCCAGCGTCGGGACGATGGAGCTGAGGATCAGCCCGGTCACCGTCCCTTGTGGAGGTTCGGTCATGGCCACCCTGGCCCATGGTCCCGCATCGTCGTCCCTGCGACTGGCGTCGCCGTCGTTGTCGCCGGCCCCCTCCGTCCTCGCGAACATCAGCGTCGTTGCGGATGCCGCCGGCGACGCGGAGGCCACCGAGGCCGCACTGAGCGGCAACCTGGCCCTCGACATCTTCCATCACCCGGCGCTGCGGCGCCTGGGCGAGGCGCTCGAGCCCGCGCCCGCCGAAGCGCCCGCCTGGTCGTGCGCCGAGCTGGCCGGGCGGTTGTGCGAACTGAGCGCGGGCGCGGACGGCGCGCTGCTCTCGGCGGCGATGGGGCTGGTAGCCGATGCACAGCAGGACGGCGGCCCCGTCGCCTGGGTCAGCGCCACGCGCGCGACCTTCTTCCCGCCCGATGCGGCGGCGTGCGGCGTGGACCTGGCGGCGCTGGTCGTCGTGCAGGTGGCCGACGGGCCAACCGCCGGCCGCGCGGCCGACGTGCTCCTGCGTTCGGGGGCGTTCGGGCTGGTGGTGCTCGATCTGGGGACGAGTACCGCCATGCCCACGCCCCTGCAGGGGCGCCTCGTGCAGCTGGCGCTCAAGCACGACGCGGCCGTGGTCTGCCTGACGTCCCGCCGGCCGGACGAGGCGTCGCTGGGCTCGCTCGTCTCGCTGCGCGGCCAGGCCGTGCGACGGCGCTCGCGCGACGGCCGCCGCTTCACCTGCCGCCTGGCCATGCTGAAGGACAAGCGCCGCGGACCGGGCTGGACCTGGCAGGAGGTGCGCCATGGCCCGGACGGCCTTGCCTGAGCCGCGCGCGGACGCCATCGCCCACACCGACCGCATCGCCTGCGTCGCGCTGCCCGCGTTCCCGCTGCAGCTGGTGCTGCGCCGGCAGCCGGACTGGCGCGGGCAGCCCGCCGCGGTGATTGCCGAGGACAACCCGCTGTCGCCCCTGCTGTGGGTGAACGA
>CAINDZ010000787.1 GCA_903847545.1 uncultured bacterium
GCCGTCGCCGCGCCGGCCGACCCCAACGACCCGTTCGCCCTGGCCGAGAAGTTCGCCCGCATCCAGGCGACCACCGACTCGCTGGGCTACGGCATCGCGGTGACCGACTCGTCGGACGAGGTCGCCCAGGTGGCGCCGCCGATGGGCGGCCTGATGGGCATGGTCGACCGCTCGGCGTGGGGCGCGACGGCGCCGGGCCGCACCTGGGTTGCAGGCGGCCCGTTCATGTGGTGGCTGCTGCTGCTGGGCATCTTCGGGCTGGTCGTGGTCGTGGAGCGCGCCTGGACGCTGTACCGCGCGCGCGTCAGCACGCGCCGCGTGCTGGGCATCATCATGACGACGCTGCGCAACGACGGCGTGCAGGCCGCGGGCGACGAGTGCCAGAAGGTGCGCGGGCCGGTGGCCGCGATCCTGTATTCGGGCCTGCAGAAGGCCGACCAGGGCCCCGAGGAGGCCAGCCGCGCGATGAACACGGCCGGCACCATCGAGATGTCCTTCCTCGAGCGCGGCCTGGCCTACGTGTCGTCCGTGACGACGCTGGCCCCGCTGCTGGGCTTCATCGGCAGCGTCTACGTGATGATCCAGGTGCTGCAGGGCTTCGCCACCGCCGAGCGCATCACCGCGGCGATGGTCATGTCGGGCCTTGCCAAGTCGCTCGTGACGACTGCGTTCGGCTTCGTCATCGCCATCCCCGCCTCGTTCGCCTACAACTACCTGGTCGGCATGATCGGGCGGCTGGTCGACGACATGGAGGACTCGAGCCGGCAGCTGCTGGCCGAGCTGGGCAAGCGGCGCGGCTGAGCAACCCGCCACGACGGATTGACGACCGGCCGCGCTGGCAAGGCGCGGCCGGTTCGTTGTGTCCGGGTGCTGCCGGGAGCCGGCGCGCCCCTTGCGAGGTCGTGCCGGCGCGCGCCGACAAGGCGCAACCTTTTGCGGGCGGGAACCGTCTATGCGAGGTCCGTCCCCGGTCGGGCCGCCCGAAACCGGGTCTGGCAAACCCGATGCCCGGGTCCTATCATGACCAAGTCGAAACGGAACCCCGGCGGCCCGGCGCCTTCAGGCCGGCTGCGTCACAGAACGGGAGTGGGACCATGAGCGGTGGTCGAATGGCGATGGCGGGTCTGGGTGCGCGCGTCCTGGCGGGCGCGCTGGTCGTGTTGACGGCGGCGGGCGCGGCGACGGTCGCGACGGCCCAGCAGGCGGCGGCGTCGGCGGCGGGCCAGGAGCTGCCCGTGATGTCGCTGTCGCAGTGCATCAAGCTGGCGCTGGAGGACAGCCCGTCCCTGGAGATCGCGCGTCAGCAGCGCCACATGGCCGCCCAGGACGTCCGCAGCGCCTGGGGCGCCTTCCTGCCCAGCCTGTCGCTCTCGTACAACTGGCAGAAGTCCGAGCGCACCGATTACGACGTGGCGCAGACCGAGTTCGGCACGTACCCGATGACGACCGTCGGCGGCGACACGCTGCTGTTCCCCACCCAGCGGGCGACCGGCACGGTGGAGGACGAGACCAACAAGAGCAAGTACAAGGC
>CAINDZ010000788.1 GCA_903847545.1 uncultured bacterium
CGAGGTCACGCCCAAGGACGTCGACACGTCGACGCAGGTGACCGGCACGATCCGGCTGCAGATCCCGTTCATGTCGTCGGCGATGGACACGGTGACCGAGGCGGACATGGCGATCGCCGTGGCTCGCGAGGGCGGCCTGGGGGTCATCCACAAGAACCTGGACCCGCGCACGCAGGCGGCCGAGGTGGAGCGCGTGAAGCGGTCCGAATCGGGCATGATCACCAACCCGATCACGCTGGAACCCGACCGGACCATCGACGAGGCGCAGGAGATGATGCGCCAGTACCGCATCAGCGGCTTTCCCATCACCGAGGGCTCGAAGCTGGTCGGCATCCTGACCAACCGCGACCTGCGGTTCGTCAAGGACACGCGCATCAAGGTGCGCGACGTGATGACCAGCACCAACCTGGTGACCGTGCCCGAGGGCACCACCCTGGAGCAGGCGGCCGAGATCCTGCACAAGCACCGCATCGAGAAGCTGCTGGTGGTCAACGGCGGCGGCGAGTTGCGCGGCCTGATCACCGTCAAGGACATCCAGAAGAAGCTGGACTACCCGCGCGCCTGCAAGGACGCGGACGGCCGCCTGCGCGTGGCCGCCGCCGTGGGCGTGGGCGCCGAGACGATGCTGCGCGCCGAGCTGCTGGTGGCCGCGGGCGTGGACATGCTCGTCGTCGACACCGCGCACGGGCACAGCCGCAACGTGCTGGACACCGTCGCCGCCGTGAAGAAGCGGTACCCCGCGATGCAGGTGATGGCCGGCAACATCGCCACGGCCGAGGCGGCGCAGGCCCTGATCGACGCCGGCGCCGACGCGGTGAAGGTGGGCATCGGGCCGGGCTCGATCTGCACCACGCGCGTGGTGGCGGGCGTGGGCGTGCCGCAGATCACGGCGATCATGGACGTGGCCGCCGTGGCGCGGCCGCGCGGCATCCCGGTGGTGGCCGACGGCGGCCTGCGCTACAGCGGCGACGTGGCCAAGGCCATCGCCGTGGGCGCCGACGTGGTCATGGCCGGCTCGCTGCTGGCGGGCACCGACGAGTCGCCGGGCGAGAAGATCCTGTTCGAGGGCCGCGTCTACAAGAGCTACCGGGGGATGGGCTCGCTGGCGGCCATGCAGCAGGGCAGCAAGGACCGCTACTTCCAGGGCGAGATCACCGAGACCGACAAGCTGGTGCCCGAGGGCATCGAGGGCCGCGTCCCGTACAAGGGGCGCGCCGGCGACGTCATCTACCAGATGATCGGCGGCCTGCGCTCGGGCATGGGCTACTGCGGCTGCGCCACCATCGGCGACTTCCACGCGCGCGCCCAGCTGGTGCGCACCACGTCGGCGGGCGTGCGCGAGAGCCACCCGCACGACGTGCTGATCACCAAGGAAGCCCCCAACTACGGCAAGGGCGCCTGATCCGGGCGCCCCGCCGCTTCCGTTCGCCTTGCCCCGCCGGCCGCGGCCCGCGGGGCAACATTCCGTTCGTGCCTTTCGTAGAGCCTCGTTCGTAACCCGCACCCAGGAGGATGGGACCGTGAAGACCCGCTTTGTCCGCGCCATGTTGCTGATCGTGATCGCCCTCTTCGCCTCGGCCGCCGTGGCGATGGATGCCCCCGAGCTGGTCGCCAAGGCGACCGCGGCCATGGGCGGCGACGCGCTGAAGTCGATCCAGGCCCAGAAGCTGACCGGCAAGTTCGTCGCCCAGGGCATGGAAATCCCCTTCACCATGGTGACCGCCCGCCCCGGCCGCCTGCGGGTGGACGCCGCCGTCATGGGCATGAGCATCGTCCAGTGCTTCGACAAGACGTCCGGCTGGTCCATCAACCCGATGACCGGCTCGAAGGACCCCGTGCCCATGGGCGACCTCGAGGTCAAGGCGATGAAGCTGCAGGCCGACATGGAGGGCCCGTTCGTGAACTGGGAAGCCAAGGGCTTCACCGTCGAGTACCTGGGCCAGGAGGATGTCGAGGGCACGTCGTGCTACGGCCTGCGCGTGGACACGAAGCAGGACATCGTCATGGACTACTGGTTCGACGCCGACTCGTTCCTGGTCCTGAAGCAGAACACGAAGATCAAGGTCGACCAGTCCGAGATGGAGACGCAGAACTACCCCAGCGACTACCGCCAGCAGGACGGCCTGACCGTGCCGTTCGCGCTGCAGACCCGCAAGGGCGACCAGGTGCTCAACCAGATGGTGGTCGACAAGGTCGAGTTCAACGTGGCTGTCGACGACGCGATGTTCGCGATGCCTGCCCCGGCGGCCGCCGCGGCGGACCCCGCCGGCAAGTAGCCGCGACGACAGCCATCCACGGGAAACGTCGGCCCCGCCCGGGGGCAGGAGGGTGATCGTGACGATTCGACGCCTGTTCGGCATGCTCTTGCTGGCCTTCACCTGCCTGCTCCCGGCGGTCGCGCCGGCGGTCGAGGCCGCCCCGGCGGCCGTGGCCGCGACCGACGGCATTCCCATCGGTCCGCACGTGTTCGGCGCGCTGCGGGCGCGCGGCCTGGGCCCGGCCGTGATGAGCGGCCGGGTCACCTGCCTCGACGCGGTCGCCACCGATCCGCGCTTCATCTGGGTGGGCAGCGCCGGCGGTGGCATCTGGAAGAGCCGCGACGGCGGCGTCACCTTCGAGTCCGTCTTCGACGACCATCCGCAGTCCATCGGCGCGCTGGCCATCGACCAGGCCCGGCCGGACACGGTGTGGGCGGGCACGGGCGAGTCGTGGGTGCGCAACAGCGTCGGCATGGGCGACGGCGTCTACCGCACCGTCAACGGCGGCGAGAAGTGGGTCAACCTGGGGCTGAAGGGCAGCGAGCGCATCGCCGAGATCCTCATCCACCCGGCCGACCCGGCCACGGTGTTCGTGGCGGCGATGGGACCGCTGTGGGGGCCGGGCGCCGAGCGCGGCGTGTTCCGCACGCGCGACGGCGGGACGACCTGGGAGAAGGTGCTGTACGTCGACGACACCACCGGGTGCGTCGACATCGCCATCGACCCGGCCGACCCTGCGGTGATGTACGCGGCGATGTGGCAGTTCCGCCGCACGCCGTCGTTCTTCGCCTCGGGCGGGCCGGGCAGCGGCCTCTACAAGAGCACCGACGGCGGCGGCACCTGGCGCCGGCTCGAGCAGGGCCTGCCGAAGGGCGACCTCGGGCGCATCGCGATCGCCGTGATGCCCTCGCAGCCGGCCACGCTGTATGCCGCCGTGGAGGCGGAGCGCTCGGGCTTCTACCGCTCGGACGACCGTGGTGAGACATGGCGCCTGACAACGGACGCCCGTTCGGTGGGCGGCCGGCCGTTCTACTTCGCCTCGCTGATCCCCGACCCGGCCGATGCCAAGCGCGTGTACAAGGCCGGCACCAACCTGATGGTCACGCGCGACGCCGGCGTCACCTTCGACGGCGTGGGCGGCTGGGTGCACTCGGACATCCACGCGCTGTGGGTGCAGCCGTCGAACCCCAAGTTCATGGTCGTGGGCACCGACGGCGGCGTGTACATCTCGACGAACCAGGGCTCGGGCTGGCGGCACGTGACCAACCTGCCGCTGTCGCAGTTCTACCACGTGGCGCTCGACGACCAGCGTCCGTTCCACGTCTATGGCGGCCTGCAGGACAACGGCTCGTGGACGGCGCCGTCGCGCTCGTCGGGCGGCATTGACAACGGCGACTGGGCGAACCTGGGCGGCGGCGACGGCTTCTCGGTGGTGCCCGAGCGCGCCGACCCGCAGGTCGTGTACTGGGAGTGGCAGGGCGGCAACCTGCAGCGCCTGGACCGCCGCACCGGCGACAGCAAGGAC
>CAINDZ010000789.1 GCA_903847545.1 uncultured bacterium
CTGGAGGAGGTCCTCGACTTCGCCGCGCGGCGCGACATGGTCGTCTGCAGCGACGAGATCCACAGCGAGCTGCTGCTCGAGACCGGCCGTCCCCACGTGCCGTTCGCCGCGCTGTCGGCCGATGCCGCGGCGCGCACGATTACGCTGCTGGCGCCGAGCAAGACCTTCAACGTGCCGGGCCTGGGCGCGGCCGTCGCCGTGATCAGCGACCCGACGTTGCGCGCGCGCTTCCAGCGCGCCATGGCGGGCATCGTCCCGCACGTCAACGTGCTGGGCCTGCTGGCGGCGAAGGTGGCGTGGGAGACCGGCGGACCCTGGCGCGCCGCCCTGTGCGACTACCTGCGCGCCAACCGGGACTACCTTGCCGGGCGCCTGGCGCAGCTGCCGCCCCTGACGATGGCGCCGGTCGAGGCCACGTACCTGGCCTGGATCGACGCGCGCGGCTGGAACCTGCCGGACCCGGCCGCGCACGTGCTGGCGCACGGCCTGGGCCTGAGCGACGGGGCCGACTTCGGCGCGCCCGGCTACCTGCGGCTGAATTTCGGGTGTCCGCGAACGACGCTGGCCGCGGCCTGCGATCGTCTCGCCGCCGCGGCCAGCGCCGCCACCGGATCCTAGGCCCGGGTCACTTCCCGAGCAGGTACTTGTCGAACCAGGCCAGGTCCCACTGCATCTTCGCCATGCGATTGCGCTGGGTGGTCAGGCCGTGCGGCTCGCCGGGATACTCGACCAGCTGCACCGGCACGTCCAGGTAGTGCTTCAGCGCGCGGTAGAGCGCGCGGCTGTGCGCCACCGGGACGCGCGGGTCGTTGCCGCCGACGTGGATGATCGTCGGCGTCTTCACGCGGTCGAGGCGGTACAGCGGCGACGCGGCGCGGTAGGCGTCGGGGTTCTGCCACGGCAGACCGCGCATGAAGTTGATCACGTGGCCCGGCGTGTCCTCGATGCCCCACTGGATCACCTGGTCGAGCACGCCCGCGCCGCTGCTGGCGGCGGCGAACATGTCCGGCTCGGCCGCGATCATGCAGTCGGTCAGGTAGCCGCCGTTGCTCCAGCCCATGACGCCGATGCGCTTCGGGTCGGCCAGGCCCTGGTCGACCAGCCAGTGCACGCCGGCCGTGATGTCCTTGACCTCGACGTCGTTCTCGCGCCCGACCAGTTCCTCGAGGAACGCATCGCCGTACCCCGTCGAGCCGCGATAGTTCGGGTTCAGCAGCGCGTAGCCGCGCGCCGGCATCAGGCCGCGGCCGTACATCCACAGCCGGAAGCCGATGCGCGTCGACGACGTGGGGCCGCCGTGCAGTTCGACGATGGCCGGCAGGGGGCCGCTGCCCTTCTCGTAGCCGGGGGGCAGTTCGAGGATGCCCCACACGGTGCGCCCGCCCTCGCCGGTCCAGCTGACGTGGCTGATCTGCGGCAGCTTCCAGGTGTCGACCTGCGGGTTCGTGCGCGTCAGCCGGCGCACCTTGTCGGGCGTCGTCACGGCGTAGACGTCGTTGGCGTCGGTGGTCGTCTCCCAGACCGCGGCCAGCGTCGTGCCCTTGCGGTCGAAGGCGAACGAGGCCACCACCAGGTCGCCCTTCGTCAGCTCGACCGTGCGGCCCTGCGTGCCGCCGGCCACACCCTCGACGGCCATCACGTGCACGCGGGCCATCGACTCGCCGCGGTAGCAGAGCGTGCGCCTGGCGCCGCGCCAGGCCAGGCCGCCGTCGTAGCCGATGGGGTCCGGCCGCGCGACCTTGCGCAGGGGCCAGTCCTGCCCGGACTGCTCGGCCACCCAGATGTCGCTCGCGTAGCCGTCGTACGAGATCGAGAAGGCCAGCGCCTTGCCGTCCGGCGCCCAGGCCAGGTCCTCGAGCCAGCCGTAGGGCGACTTGTGGCCGTCGCGCCAGGCCTGGCTCGTCACCTCGGTGACGGCACCGCCGGCCAGCTCGACGATCTCGACGCGCGACCAGCCCTCGTTGAAGATCGCCTCGTTGTCCGTGGTCGTGATGAGCGCCAGGCGCGTGCCGTCGGGCGCGATCGCCAGGTCGTGGATGACGCGCGTGGCCGGCAGGGCGACCTCGTCGCGCCAGGTGACCAGGTCGAGCCGGCGCACCTCGGTCAGGTCGCGCACGCCGTGCCCGTAGCGCAGCTCGTCAAACTTGCCGAGCAGGTCGCCGAACTCCTCGTCCGTCTTCTCGCGGCTGACCGTGTAGTAGAGCGACGTGCCGTCGGGGGCCAGCACGAAGGCGTCGATGCCGTCGGCGCAGCGCGTGACCGGCGTGGGGGTGCCGCCGTCCGGCGACAGGCGCCAGGCCTGCGTCGAGCCGTCGTGGGGCGGCGTGTCCCGGCCGGCTTTGTCCCGGCCCAGGAAGTACAGCCAGCGGCCGTCCGGCGACCAGGCGCACCCGCCGCCGCCGAAGCCGTCAAAGGTCAGCCGCCGGGCGGGGCCACCGTCCACCGGGACCACCCACAGGTCGCTGGTCCGGCCCTTCTTGCCCTCGGCCCACCGGTTCTCGGTGTAGGCCGCCAGGGTGCCGTCGGGGGACGTGGCGATGTTCTCCACGGCGGTCAGGGTGAAGCAGTCTTCGGGCTGCATGTTGTGGGTGCGGGCCGGGGGGGCGGCGCCGGCCGCGCCGGTGCCGGCCAGCCACAGGGCGCCGACCAACAGGGCAAGCTTCATCATCACAACAGGTTCCTCCGGTGCTGAACGTGCGGGGACGGTCACTCGGCACCATACCATGGATTGGCGTCGGGGTGCGAGATGGAACCCCGCTCCGCGGGTATTTGGCGCAGGATTTCCTTATGTTGGAAACCGATACGAAATTATCACCTTTTCGATGAACCTTTTCCGTATCCATCGCGCCCCGCGACATATTTCTTGTGTATTGAATAGCCGGGTATGCTATAATCCTGTCATAGGTGACCGATTTCCCGGGCTGTCTACTCGCCGCCGGGGAGCGGCGAACCTTGCAAGCGTGAAGCCCTGTTCACCGTGATCATCTCCAAGGAGCGACAAAATGAAGAAGCTGGCTCTCGTCCTCGCGCTGACCCTGGCTGCCTTCGCTGGCAGTGCGTTCGCGTCCGACTGGTTCTCCGACAACGTCGGTATCTACACCGATGAGGCCGGGACCACGAACTGCATCACCGCCGCGCCCTACACGCCCATCACCGCGTACCTGGTGTGCACGCAGCTGAACTCGTCCGACATCAACGCCTGGGAGCTGGCGCTGGTGAACACGAACGTCACGACGCTGAGCTTCGCGCCCCGCGGCAGCGGTCCGGTCGATGTCGCCATCAACCCGGGCGAGCACATCGTCGGTCTGGCCGCTCCGCTGGCCGTCAGCGGCGGCACCGTCGTCATCGCCGACCTGTCGCTGATGGTGTTCAACACCAACCCGGCCGGCATCAAGATCATCAACACGTTCTTCCACTCGCTGCCGGGCAAGGTTCCCGCCTACCAGGGCTCGAACACCCCGATCCGCGAGCTGCACCAGATCTCCGCTGCCGGCAGCCCGGTCATCACGATCAACAACGGTTGCGTCGTTCCGGCCGAGACCAGCAGCTTCGGCAGCGTGAAGAGCCTGTTCCGCTAGTCCGGACCAAGCGCTCACGGTTTGAACAGGGGCCCGGGCATTAGCCCGGGCCCCTGTTCATGTGGGCATGACCAAACAGACAAGTCGCGGCAGGTGGTCGCCACCGCCCACCGGCCGCGCCGACCTAGTCCTCGTCCGGCCCCGTCGACGCCTCCAGGCGCGGCGTGCGGCCTTCCTGGAGCGCCCGCAGGCCCTCGGAAGTCTCGTCCGAGTCCCAGCACTGCTGCTGCGTTTCCCATTCCATCGCCAGCATCGAGGTCATGTCGAGCGACGGCGCCTGCTGCACCGCCAGCTTCGTCAGGTGGACGGCGGGCTGGGGGATCTGGCTGAGGCGCCCGGTGAGCGCCAGCAGCTCCTGCTCCCACTGGTCCTCGGGAATGACCCTGTCGACCAGGCCCAGCGCGGCGGCCTCGGCGGCGGCCACCGTGCGGTGCGACCACAG
>CAINDZ010000790.1 GCA_903847545.1 uncultured bacterium
GACTGGTGATCATGCGCTGAGGCGGCGGCCGCGCGGCCGGCGCCCCGGAAGGACGTGGATGGGACGGAGCTCACTTCGCGCGCGGCCGGTGGCCGGCGCCCTGCTGGCCTGCGCGTGCGCCTGGCTGGCCGCCGGCGGCTGCGCCGGTCCCAAGCGGTTGCCGTCGGTCGTGGTCTCGCCCCGCCCGGGGCCCGGGGTGGAGGCGACGCCCGAACCGGTCGTCCCGCCGCCGGCCGCCGACGTGCCCGAACACCCGGTGGCGCCGCCGATCCCGTGGCTCGAGCCCGCCGAGCCGCTGCGCCTGCTGGGCGTCGGGCTGCTCGAGGACCGGCCCCGGCTCGAGCTGCGGGCCGAGGGCGCGGCCTGGGTGCGCGATGCCGATTCGGGGCACACGCTGGCGGCGCTGGAGGCCGGCGAGCCGCTGGCGTGCACGCGCGCCGGCGAGGACGTCGCCTGGCGGGCGGGAGGCGAGGAGGGCCGCGCGCGCTCCATCGCGCTGCAGCCGATCGACCCCGGTTTCCTGGTCAGCGCCCCCGGCGGCTCGTACCGCGGCGACTTCCTGGTGCTGCCCACGCCGCGAGGCACCGGCCTGACGCTCGTCAACAACGTCGAGCTGGAGGACTACCTCAAGGGCGTGGTGCCCTGGGAGATCGGCCGCCACGACGACACCAAGTTCGACGCGCTGTGCGCGCAGGCCGTGGCCGCGCGCACCTACACCGTCGCGCGCATCGGCTCGCGGCAGGCCCGCGGGTTCGACCTCTACGCCACCGTGATGGACCAGGTCTACAAGGGTGCGACCGGCGAGGATGCCCGCTGCAACGAGGCCATCGCCACGACCGCGCCGCTGGTCCTGCGGCACGGTGGGCGCGAGATCGAGGCCTACTACAGCGCGTGCTGCGGCGGCAGCAGCTGCGCCGTGTCCGAGGTCTGGCCCAAGCCCGACCTGCCCTACCTGCGCCGCGTCGCCGACAAGCCCGAACAGGGGGGCGACGCGTGGTGCGGCGGCTCGCCCTACTACCACTGGCGCGAGACGTGGAGCGCCCGCGAGCTCGAGCGCATCCTCCAGCGCACGCTGCCGGAATACGTCGAGTACATGGCCCAGGGCGGCGGCGCGTGGGGCGGCGTCGCCTACACGCCCGCGCGCGGCGGCAGCGCGGGGCGTCCGGGCGCCCTGCGGCAGCTGGAGATCAAGCGCCGGACGCCCAGCGGGCGCGTGGCCGAGCTCGCCATCGTCATGGACGCGGGCACGTACCACGTGCGCGGCGACCGGGCGCGCTGGGTGCTGACGCCGGCCTCCGGCAACCTGGCCATCCTGCGCAGCGCGCTGTTCGAGGTCGAGGTGGTCCGCGACGACGACCGCCTGCGCGAGGTGTCGGTGCGCGGGCGCGGCTTCGGCCACGGCATCGGCCTGTGCCAGACCGGCGCGCTGGGGATGGCCGCGGCGGGGCGGTCGTGGCGCGACATCCTGGCCCACTACTATCCGGGCGCCACGCTGGACGCCGTCACCAGGCAGGAGCGATGAGCGGCGGGCGGCAGGCCGCGGCTGCGTGCGCCGCGCTGGCGCGACGCCTGGTCGTCGGGCTCGAGGGGCCCGAGCCGACGCCCCGCGAGTGGGCCTGGCTGGCGGCCTGGCGGCCGGCGGGCGTGATCCTGTTCGGGCGTAACGTCACCGGCCCGGTCCAGGCGGCCTCGTTGTGCGCGCGGCTGCGCGCGGTGGCGCCGGGCCTGGACATCATGGTCGACCACGAGGGCGGCCCCGTGGCGCAGATGGTGGCGGCGGCGGGCCGCCCGCCGGCGGCGTGGGCGCTGGGCGTGCTCGATGACGAGGATCTCACCCGCGAGGTGTGCCGCGAGACGGGGCGGCGGCTGGCGGGGCTGGGCGTCACGCGCGTGCTGGGGCCAGTGGCGGACGTGCTCGAGCACCCGCGCAACCCGGTCATCGGCGCGCGCGCGTTCGGCGCCGAGCCGCAGCGCGTGTCCCGCCACGTGGCGGCGGCGGTGCGCGGGTACCGCGAGGCCGGCCTGGCCGTATGCGTGAAGCACTGGCCCGGCCACGGTGGCACGGCGACCGACTCGCACCTCGCCCTCGAGCAGCAACTGGTGGCGGGATGTCCCGGGCCGTTCGTCGCCGGGCTGGCGGCGGGCGCCGACGCGGTGATGGTCGGCCACCTGCCGGTGGCCGTGGATGCCGCGGGGCAGGCGCGCCTGGCCACGCTCGACGGCGACTACCTGGCGGCGAC